>CAMLFX010000081.1 GCA_946479435.1 uncultured Sphingobacteriales bacterium
GGGCCACCGGCACTAATGCCATCTGCTGCATAGGTAGCATTACCGCTCATATCCACACGTACTATACCGTTAGTACTGCTACAATTGGGGTCGCGTTGTGCCAGTTTAAAAACTATAGGAATACGTTTACCACCGTTGGCTTCCAGCAAATGGCCTGTATAGCTGGCCTGGAATGCTGCAGATAGATAGTCAACAAAATCTTCTATATCAGCATCGGTAGGGTTGTAAGTAGTACCAATAGCGCCGGAATTAGGTTTCATTACATGCACTACTACCGGTATCTCATAGGCCTTATTGCCATTCACCGTAGTTACCAGGCTGCTAAGGGTTTTTTTCCGGAGCATCCACGCCTGTACTTTGGCGTTGAACTCGTTCATTTTATTAGCATAAATAGGGTCGGTTTGCATTAAATGCCTGTCCAATGCAGCAGAGCCACAAATAGGGTACACCTGTTGGGCAACACTTGCAGACAAAATGCCTAAACACGCCAAGAGGGTTAGCGTAATTTTACGTATCATGCTCGTAGTAATTTTTATTCTTAACTGTTAATTTGTAAATATAATGTAATCATTAAAAAAATGCTAAAGATTTGAGATAAAAATCCCTTTCTTATTAAAATACCGTAAACTTCTGTCAAATCTTTTATTTTTTGTTTTAAATCCTATCTTTGCCAACTTCTATATTTTAAATCTAATAGTAATCATCAGAGACCTATGCAATTAAAAGGGTTGGTAAAATTTTTTACCGTAGCGCTTATCCTTATCTCACTGTACCAGTTGTCTTTTACGTTCGTGGTGCGCAATGTGGAAAAGAAAGCACGTGCTAAAGCAGAACGCCAGACTAAAACGGCCCACCCTGAAGCCAGGGGTACGGAACTTGTGAAGCTTACCGATATCCGTTACGATGCTATTACCGATAGCATGCTGGGTACTACGGTCATCAACATGCCGCTGATGAAAAAATATACCTACCAGCAAGCTAAAGAACAGGAGCTTAACCTGGGTCTTGATCTGCAAGGTGGTATGAACGTAACATTGGAAGTAAGCCTGGATGAACTGGTACGTTCTATGTCCAATAATCCTGCCGATGCTTCGTTGAATCAGGCTATCGTTGACGCAAATAAAGCAAAGGCAAATAGCCAGGAAAGTTTCGTTAAGCTGTTTGGCGAAGCTTATACCAAAGCTAACCCTAACGCTAAAATGGCTTACCTGTTCACTAAGCCTTCTGAAAAAGATATAACGCTGAACTCTACAAACGAGCAGGTACTTGCTAAAATAAACAAAGAAGCAAAAGACGCTGTTAAACGTACATACAATGTACTGTTAACCCGTATCGATAAGTTTGGTGTAGCGCAGCCTAATATGAGCCTCGATGAAAATAAGGGTATCATTACGGTTGAGCTGGCTGGTGTACGTAACCCTGAGCGTGTACGTAACTATCTCCAGTCTACTGCCAAACTTGAGTTCTATGAAACATATTCTAACCAGGAGATCATCAACAGGCTGCAAGGCGTTAACGATGCCCTGGCTGCATACCTATCAGGTGGTACATTAGAAGATACCGCTGCTAAAAATGCAAATACTACGGCTGCAGCAGCAAATACCGATTCAAGTAAAACAGCCGCTACTGATACTGCCAGTCTTGCCTCATTAATGGGTGGTAACACTACCGGAGATAATGCATCTGGTAAAGACTCTGCCGGCAAAGCGGCTGAAGATCAAAAAAAGAAAAATCCTCTGTTCGCTGTTTGGTATCCTAACGTTACTCAGCAAGGCACTATTAACCAGGGCCCTGTTGTAGGTATTGTAGCTAAGAAAGATACTGCCTTGCTAAATAAATACCTGGCGCTGGATGTTGTTAAGAACAAGTTCCCTAACAATATCAAGTTTGTATTCCAGGCTGAAGACAAAAAAGAATCGCGCAACCCCAATGCTCCTTTATACTTATATGCTTTGAAAACTGCGCCTAACGGTGGCGCTAAGTTGGAAGGCGATCATGTTACGGAAGCACGTATGGATTACAGCCCCTTCGATGGCAAGCCTGAGGTTTCTATGGCTATGGACGTTGCCGGCTCTCGCCTGTGGAAGAAAATGACGGGCGATAACGTAGGTAAATATGTTGCGGTTGTATTGGATGATAAAGTTTATTCTGCGCCTTTAGTAAATGGCGAAATAGCCGGTGGCAACACCTCTATCAGTGGTAGCTTTACCGTTGAAGAGGCAACTGACCTTGCCAACATCCTGAAATCTGGTAAACTGCCTGCTCCTGCACACATCGTTCAGGAACAAGTGGTAGGGCCTACACTGGGTGCTGAATCTATCGCAGCAGGTATGAACTCGCTGATCATCTCTTTCATAGTGATCTTCGTATTAATGTTGCTGTACTTCAATACTGCGGGTTGGGTGGCTAACATTGCGCTTACCTTAAACGTATTATTTACTATTGGTATATTGTCGGCATTGCACGCTACATTAACCATGCCCGGTATAGCAGGTCTGGTACTAGGTATAGGTATGGCGGTGGATACCAACGTTATCATATTCGAACGTATTAAAGAAGAACTTGCTGCGGGCAAAAGTTACGCCCAGGCGGTAGCCGATGGTTATAAACGTTCTTACGCACCCGTGCTCGATGGCCACGTTACTACTTTATTAACTGCCGTTATCCTGTTCATATTTGGTCTTGGCCCTGTACTTGGTTTCGCTACTACGCAGATCATCAGTATCCTGCTGTCTTTGTTCTGCGGTATTCTTGTTTCTCGCCTGGTGACCGATATATATATGAGGCGCGAACGCCACTTCAACTATTTTACAGGTATCTCTAAGAAAATATTCCGCAAGGCACATTTTCACTTCATCGAATTCCGTAAGATTACCTATATCATTTCAATAGTCGTATTGTTTTTAGGTATTGGTTCGTTCTTCAATGGGTTCGATTATGGTGTTGAATTTTCAGGCGGTCGTAGCTATACTGTTAAGTTCGATAAAGAACATAAGGTTGCTGAAGTACGCGAAAAACTGAGGAGCCATTTGGGTAATGAATATCCTGTAGTTAAAACTATAGGTACCGATAACCACCTGAACATCACTACAGGCTACCTGATAGAAAAACCGGGACAGGAAGTTGAAGCACAGGTACAGGATAAGCTGTATGAAGGTTTGAAAACAGAAGGTTTGATACCTGCTACCGCAACTCCGCAAGATTTCCAGACCAAATATCTGCAAAGCTCGCAAACAGTATTGCCAACAATATCTGATGACCTGAAAGCAGGTGCGGTAAAAGCAACTATCTTTTCTTTAATAGCAATATTCATATACATACTGTTACGTTTCCGCAAATGGCAATATTCTGTTGGTACTATCGTTGCCTTGTTGCACGACGTTTGCATAACACTGGCAGTGTTCTCGTTCCTGAAGGGCCGTGTACCATTCGCGCTTGAAATAGATCAGCACTTCATTGCAGCCGTGCTAACCGTCATAGGTTTCTCTATGAACGATACCGTTATCGTATTCGACCGTGTGCGTGAATACTTCCGCAAGTCGCCTAACGAGGACAAGAAAAGCGTTATTAACCGCGCTGTAAACGATACGCTAAGCCGTACTATCATGACGTCGCTTACTGTGTTCCTTACTATTCTTATTCTGTTCATATTTGGTGGTGAAGTAACACGCGGCTTCGCATTCGCAATGCTGATAGGTGTTATCACCGGTACTTACTCTTCTATTTTCGTTGCCGCTCCTATACTTGTCGATCTCGATAAGAAAGATGGCCTGAAACAAGAAGTGGACCGCGATGCACGTATAGAAGAATTGAAAAAATTGGCATAACTGCCATCAAAAAGTTATATAGCAACTGCCCGCAATTTGCGGGCAGTTTTATTTTATATTCCCGCGCTAAGCACTTAATTATCAAATTAAGGCTAATTCTATTGGTACGGGATTTTTATATACCTTAACACGTACATTTGTAAGGCATTATGATAAAGAATTTTTTCATCCACCTGGGACGCATATCCATCATGTTGGGTGGAGCCATGAAAAGGCCCGAAAATGCAAAGGTTTACTGGAAGGAATTTATGGAGCAGTGTAACGATATCGGCATACGTTCGCTGCCTATTGTTATAGTTATATCCTTCTTTCTGGGTGCAGTACTTACTATACAAACTGCCTATCAGCTGGTAAGCCCGCTGGTACCCAAACCTGTTGTAGCAGGCATTATACGCGATTCGGCTATACTTGAGCTTTCGCCTACCGTAATATGTATTGTGCTGGCAGGCGTGGTGGGTTCGAAAATAGCTTCCGAACTGGGTAATATGCGCGTAAGCGAGCAGATCGATGCGCTGGAAATAATGGGCATTAACACCCGCACTTACCTGGTATTACCCAAAATTGTAGCTGCAATGCTTATGGTACCCGCCCTTATTATACTTTCTATTGCCATTACAATATGGGGTGGTTATGTAGCAGGTATGTTCTCAAGTATTCTTACGCAAGAGCAATTTCACCAGGGGCTTACACAGGGCTTTGTGCCTTACAACCTGTTTTTTGCCATTGTGAAGGCATTCGCCTTCTCGCTTATTATTTCTATTATACCGGCTTATTATGGTTATTATGTAGAAGGCGGTGCGCTTGAAATAGGCCGTGCATCTACTACCTCTGTAGTTGTTAGCTGTATCCTCATCCTGCTTACCGATTATATACTTTCAGCATTGCTGCTATAATGTTTACAATATCTATAAAACGATAAAGCCACCCTTTTGGGGTGGCTTTATCGTTTTATCACTAAGCAGTAATTATTTACCTACTGCAAACATTGAAGATGTTTGTCCTGAAGTACCTTTTACTACCAGCATATAGTTGCCGGCAACCATATCGGCTATATCAATGCTAGTTGTATAGTTTTTCATAGCTGGTACGGTAAGCTGTTTAACTATGCGGCCCTGCATATCATAGATAGCAACTGTAAACGGCTGTGCATTATCCCAAACCATATTAATGTTCAGTTCAGCAACAGCAGGGTTAGGATATACTTCTAAGTTACCCTGTGCCTTCGCTACACCCGCTACGCTATTTGTATAGCTTTCATAATATACCAATTGTTTAACGGCGCCTACTGCATATTCCCAAAAGCCACCTGTATTCCATGTTTGGCCATCGTACGATGAAACAAGCGCATTACTGTTAAAGCCATAGTTTATCTTGCCCATGTTTTTCCAGTTAGCGCCATCCCAGCTTTGGTTTACAACAGTAGTTATATTGTTATTGGCATCTAAAGTATATTCAGTTCTGTCACTGTTGTCCCAGGTGCCGGTCCATGTTTGGCCCACACTGGTAACGGAAGTGCCCGCAAACGTGTACATGTTTTTAAAGTTGTCTTGCCAGGCGCCGCCGCTCCATACTTGGTAAAGCTTAGTATCCGGATTGCTGTTGGTACCGGTATAAATGTAAGTTGTCTTATTACTATTTACCCAGGCACCACCACTCCAGTTTTGTTGTATTTGTGTTTCAACCCTGCCACTGTTGTAGGTGTAAATGTTTTTATAATTATTGTCCCACGCGCTGCCATTCCATGTTTGGCGTGTGCTTTCCATTATCTGGTTATTGCTGTTGTAGGTATTTACACTTTTATAAGTATTATCCCACGAAGCACCGTTCCACGATTGGTCTACGGCTTCGGTGTTGTTGTTATTACCATCGTAAGTATTAGTGGTTTTATTGCTATTATCCCAGCTGCTGGTACCGCTGTTCCAGTTTTGCGTTGTAACGGTAAGCATATTGTGTTTCGTGTCGTAGGTAGAAATTGTCTGGCTTGTTTTGTCGTAGCTGCTGGTGCCATTGTTGTAGTTGTAGCCTGTTTGCACATCAGGCTTTAGCACAGGCGCCTGGTAAAATATTAATGTGTTAACGTTGATGGGTATAATACCACCACGTATGCCCGTGTACGATAAGCCAATAGAATCGTCCGGCAGAAACTGTGCGCCATCGTAGCGGTAAGTAGGTATGCCTGCAATACGATACAGCGTAGCGGTTGTTTTGCCATCAGTGCCGGTTGGTGTTGTTGGCATTATCGGGTGCGTTTGCAGCAATCCCTCTTGTGCTTCTGCACTCATCCCTGTAGCAGCCAGTGCTGCAATTAGTAGTATTTGTTTTCTCATTGTTGATTGGTTTTTATGATTAAAAATTATATAATGTAATATTCAGATATATCAATGTAGCTACAACAGTTAAACCTCTAATGGCGTATATTTGGTGTCATAAATTCTAAACAATTATGTCTCAGCCAGATAGCAATTTTACATTCAATGAAGCAGCATCCCAGTTTCAACTTACGGTTGAGGGCCATACCGCTTTTATCGAATTCAGCCGCACCGGCGATATCATCATTCTGCCGCATACCGAAGTACCTGCCGCCCTCGAGGGCCGCGGTGTAGGCAAGCAACTGGTTGAGCAGACACTTACATACATCGAACAGCAGGGTTGGAAGGTAGTGCCCCTTTGCCCCTTTGTAAAAGCATACATACAGCGCCACCCCGAGTGGGAAAGAATTGTACTGAAGAAAGGCTAGGCGATTCCCCAATACAACTCTTTCATAATCTAAACGCTCTCTGTTTGCATATACGTGAGCCGGGCGCGCATGGCCGTTTCAGGCCATAAGGCTGTTATGCTTCCTATGTGCTAAGGTCGTACCTTATAACGGCCCGCCTATGCGTAGTTCTACGCAATTTTTTTATTTGGTTGGAATTTTTTTTTGCAGCCGGAGCCTAGCGCACTGTATAATAGTATTTATACTCGGTGGCCTTATTGCTTTGCCTGTTGAAAGGCAGGCCATCGGCAGTATAGCGATATATATAGCTGGTAGTGCTGTTCTCATCCCTTACCGCGGTGGTGAGTATATTATTGGTGCCCAAAGTGCCTATGCCCATATAGTAGAGTATGGCGGGCAGGGTAGTGTATGGGTTGGGCTTGTTATCGTAAGTGTACAGGTATTCAACCATGCTCTGGGGGTTGCCGGCGGTGGTTACCTTCATCGTTGCCGGGTTCAGCGTGCCGGGCGTAGTGTAGGTGTACACGCGCGCCATGTTTTCTTCGGGGCGGTATTTATTTACCACATCCTCTTTCACCAGGCGGTTGTAGGTATCGTAGCTATAGGTGCTTACGGTATTCAGCCTGTCCGTTAGTATATAAGTCCGCTTGCTGATGTTGCCATTGTTATCGTATTCAAAATGGTACACTGTCGATGCATAGCCATCTATCACATCGCCAGGCTCTTTGTACCCTTCCGCTTTGGCGATGCGGCCAAAGGCATCTTTAGTATATATATTGGTAAAGGCTTGCAACTGCGCACCCGGTGCCAGGCGCGCCGCAAACAGCAGGTTGCCCGCTGCATCAACCGATATAGTATCCTCCATCAGCTCCTGCCGGTAGGTAGTATCGAAATACGTAGTCTTGTTCAGGTAGGCAACAGGCTTATTGGCCGCCGGTGGTGCTATTGTTTTGTCTTCTTTTTTACAGGCGGCAAAGGCAATGGTAAGCAGTAATAGTGTGGATATACGGTTCATAGCGGTTGTGTTTTTTGCAATAGCAATGTACAAAACTATACACCCACCCCCAACCATACAATTGTCATTTCTGTTCACTGATTAGTTTTTGCAGCCACCTCGATTGCTACTATTGACCGTCCCTTGCGTCGCACTCTTCAAGGTAGGGAAGTCTACTCTAATTGACATGAGCCATTTGTTTAAGTCAGTTGTTATGTATACATTTGTTACTTATAGTCTACACATAGATGCTGAAGAAAACACTAAACTCTTTATTAAGTGAGTACGAAATTGATGCAATTGAAAAAGAAGTTGTTCTATCCTTTCTTAAAAAGAATAAGGTTGAATATACTCGTAGTTCTTTGTTATCAAAATATTTTGCTGATTACTCCTTTAACGAAATTCTTAGTGAAAAAATAAATAGCTTAAAAATTGGTACTATAAAGGATTTGGAGAATGTACTAGAATTACTGATTCCAGAAATAGATAGAAAATTAAATGGTGCATTTTTTACACCTAATTACGTCGTCGATTTCATTATCAAAGAAGTCCAACCAAAAGAGGATAGCAAATGTTTGGACCCAAGTTGTGGTTGTGGTGCCTTTTTAGTTGGACTTGTTGACTATTTTAAAACGAACTTTAAGAAAAAGGTCGTTGATATTGTTCGCGAAAATATATTTGGTGCGGATATACTTCCTTATAACATACATAGAACAAAACTTGTATTATGCGTATATGGCTTATTGCATAATGAAATTGTTGATGAATCGGATTTCAATTTGTATTGTCACGACAGTTTACGTGCAACTTGGAATATGCAATTTGATATAATTGTTGGAAATCCACCTTACGTAAAATTTCAAGATTTATCTACATTGGATAGAGAGTACATGTTGCAAAATTGGCAAACAACACAGAGTGGTACTTATAATCTATACTTTGCTTTTTTTGAGTTAGGATACAAGCTGTTAACCTCAAATGGTTGTTTGGGTTACATAACGCCTAATAACTATTTTACATCACTGTCGGGCGAAGACATACGTAAATATTTCAATCAGAAACGGTGTGTTAACAAGATAATAGACTTCAATCACCAAAGAGTGTTCGATGCACAAACTTATACAGCGATCACATTCATTGGTAAAAAAGAAAAGAATATAATTCTTTTTGCGCGAACCGATGATGCCACTTCGCCAGAAGAATTTTTAAACAAAAATATAGATTATTCTTCTAATCAATTAGATGAACTCAATTATAAAAAATGGCGCTTGTTAAAAAACGATGAACAGAATAATATTCGACAGATAGAAACAATAGGGCAACCAATTGGTGATATCTTTGATATAGCAGTCGGAATAGCTACGTTGAAAGATGATGTTTATTTTATCAATGCGGAAAATAGCGAAAAAGATTACTACTTGAAGACAACTCATAATGGCTGCTTTAAGATTGAAAAAGAAGCTACTCGTGAGGTCTATAAAATTTCTGATTTTAAACATCAGGATGAACTTATTAATAATCATCGGAGAATAATCTTTCCTTATTTTTTTAATAAAAAATCACCACAACTTTATTCCGAACTAGAATTTAAACAGCGATTTCCTGAATGTTATAAATATTTATTATCAGAAAGAGATACACTTTTAGCTAGAGATAAAGGCAAGACTAAAATGGAACCTTTTTTTGCTTGGGGACGTACTCAAGGGTTGTCAAAACGCGGAGTTCGATTGCTGACTCCAACTTTTAGCAAGGCGCCTAGATTTTTACTAGTAGAAAATGAAGAGTCCTACTTTACAAATGGTTATGGAATTTTTTTTAGACCTGTTAAAACATCCGAATTATTTAGTGAAGAGATTCCAATAGCTAATCAAAAAAACATAGATGTAGTGCAAAAAATCCTTAACTCATTTGTTATGCAATATTATATTTCGATTACGAGTGTGGCAATTGAAGGAGGGTATCCCTGCTATCAAAAAAATTTCATAGAAAAGTTTACTATCCCTGACTTTTCGCAAATCGAAATTGATAGTATTCGAAAATTATCAAAACAAGAACTAGATGACTTCCTAATTGCGAGGTATCATCTGAAAGTATTTGCTGGAAACCTAGTTCTGTAAATAGCCATTAAATCGGCAACAAAATTGGACAAGGATAGGGGTTCTATTGTTGCTTGAGACGTACTTGGGATTATTCCGTCAGAAATTAAATCAGCAGTCGTATCATATATTTTAGGAATTGTTTTACTAAAGTCAACAACTATTAATGCCACGCGTTCATACTTGTAGTGATCTGTCAGTGCGTCGCTTCTATTATTCAATGCTTGGAAGGCTAATATATACTTTTCGACATGATTCGCCGGTCTGAAGGCTATTTGATTTCTGCTTGCGGCATTTGAATCATACTCATTTGTGGCTATCATATATACCTCACCTAGCACCATTTGTGGAAATCTTAAGTGCAAATTTAAAGGCTCCGCAAAGGTTCTTTCATATAGTGTGTCGAAGTTTTTTGCGATACTGTTTAATTGGCTTCTAATATTGATTGCAATCGTACTTTCAGTTAATGCATTACCATAACGATCATTATGATTATTTAGGTAAGTTGGAAAATTTAAAGTTGTAGCACTTGGAGCAACATTATTCGGTATGATTGAGACATCTTGATTTTTACATTTCAAATATCCAGCTAACTTGAGTTCTGAATCAATTAGGTTTATTGGCCCACTTGGTAAAGTATTGTTATTTGCTCTTACTAATGAATAAAGGTTTGGATTTATCAAGCTTGGATGCACACCTGCTTGATAAAACAATGTTTTTACTACATCATGAATTAATTTTATAGGTATGGAAGTACGGATATAGTTTGTGTTACTTCCACTGGATAAAATTGCATTTTCGATGCCTGTCTTAATTGTATTTAATGCGTTTTGGATGTTAATGCACGTGAATGCAGGGCCGGTATGATTAGGAATTAAATTCGACATCGTTAAAAAAGTTTGTTAATGTAGATCCTAATGCTTTCGCAATTTTTTCAATATTTACTATTGAAACATTTCGCTGTCCGTTTTCTATACTAGCTATATAGCTTCTATCGAGATCAGAAGCATAAGCCAAGTCTTTCTGAGACATATTTGCCTCTTCACGCAGCTCTTTAATACGAATACCTATTTTTATCTTAACATCCACAAGCAAATATGTAAAAGTGTGGACTATAAATCAAAGACTATAAGTAACATTTTGCATTTTTCTATTTAGTGATGTTTGTAGTATGTTTGCTATAATAATTGTTACAATTATAGTTTTAGAATGAACACAAGTAATTCATTAGAAAGTTGTCAAGGAATTGTGTATGTCCTTAGCAACCCTGCCATGCCCGGTTTCGTGAAAATTGGTATTACCGATCACAAAGATGTTAAACAACGAATGGCGCAGCTCTACACTACGGGCGTGCCCTTACCCTTTAAATGTGAGTATGCTGCTACCGTGCGTAATACAGCAATGATAGAGCGAGCATTTCACACTGCTTTCGGTCCAAATCGGCCTAACCCGCGGCGTGAGTTTTTTGAAATTGATCCTGGACAAGCTATAGCTATTATTAAACTGTTGGAGATAGAGAATGTAACGCCACAAGTAGAACGTGAAGCTGAGGTAATAGATCATGTAGAGCGCGAAGCAGGTGAAGCTTATGCTGCCAAAAAACGTCCGCGTATGAATTTTCAGCAGATGGGAATACCTTTAGGTGCAGAATTGGTCTCAAATAATAATGGTGAAACCGTAATTGTAAAGTCAGACAGGACTGTAGAGTTTCGTGGTAACGAAACGAGTATTACAAATGCAACCCGTGTTATTTTAGGTAATAGTTACAATGTTGCTCCAAGTCCGTACTGGACATACAATGGACGAAAACTCAAAGACATATACGATGAAACTTATTCAAGAGAAGACTAGTTTTATTAATTATTGCGTATATTTGCTATAATAAATCTATCGCAATAAATAGATTTTATTATTTAAATATGTTGTTCATATTTGTTCAATACTAGAAAATGGGTCGTGCTACATTTACTCCCTACAATCCGCAACAGGCCGCTGTTACAGCACCCAAATGCAGCACAGTAATTTTTTTTATTTTTTATTTTTTTCAACAAAAATGAACAACACATACAGTAATTTATATGTGTTGGCGGTGGTAGTATAGTTCTTTAAAAGGCGGCGCAAAAAATAAGGCCCCTCATTTGTCATGAGAGGCCCTGGTATCGGTTAAGTGCCCTTGCGGGCGGCTGCTAGTAGCGGTACAGGTCGGTCTTGTAAGGGCCATCCTTAGGTATGCCCAGGTAAGCGGCCTGTGCGTCGGTCAGCTCATCAAGCACTACACCTATCTTGGCCAGGTGCAGGCGGGCTACCTTCTCATCCAGGTGCTTAGGCAGTACATACACCTTGTTCTCGTAGCTGGCGTGGTTGGTCCACAGCTCTATCTGTGCCAGGGTCTGGTTGCTGAAGCTGTTACTCATCACGAACGATGGGTGGCCCGTAGCGCAACCCAGGTTCACCAGGCGGCCTTCCGCCAGTACTATCACCTCTTTGCCATCTATGTTGTACAGGTCAACCTGCGGCTTGATGGTATCCTTGGTAGTACCGTAAGCCTTGTTCAGCCAGGCCATGTCTATCTCTATGTCGAAGTGGCCTATGTTGCATACAATGGCCTTGTCCTTCATCAGGCGGAAGTGCTTCTCGGTAATGAGGTCGCGGCAGCCCGATGCGGTAACGATGATGTCAGCTTCCTTCACGGCGTCTTCCATCTTCTTCACCTCGAAGCCATCCATGGCAGCCTGTAGTGCGCAGATAGGGTCTATCTCCGTCACTATCACACGGGCACCGGCACCACGCAGGCTCTCGGCGCTGCCCTTACCTACGTCGCCATAGCCACCTACTACGGCTACCTTGCCGGCCATCATCACATCGGTAGCACGGCGTATAGCATCTACCAGGCTCTCTTTGCAACCATACTTGTTGTCGAACTTGCTCTTGGTAACACTGTCGTTCACGTTGATAGCAGGCATAGGCAATGTGCCCTTCTGCATACGCTCGTACAGGCGGTGTACGCCGGTAGTAGTCTCTTCACTCAGCCCTTTGATGTGCTGTACCAGCTCGGTGTACTCATCCAGCACGATGTTGGTAAGGTCGCCACCATCATCCAGTATCATGTTCAGCGGGCGGTCTTCACCACCGAAGAACAGGGTCTGCTCAATGCACCAGTCAGCTTCAGCCTGCGTTTGGCCCTTCCAGGCAAACACGCCAATACCAGCAGCAGCTATAGCAGCGGCAGCGTGGTCTTGTGTGGAGAAGATGTTGCAAGAGCTCCAGCGTACTTCAGCACCCAGTTCTACCAGGGTCTCTATCAGTACGGCTGTTTGTATGGTCATGTGCAGGCAACCTGCTATGCGTGCTCCTTTCAGGGGCTTCTGTGCGCCGTATTCGGCACGTATAGCCATTAGTCCGGGCATTTCGGCCTCAGCCAGTTTGATCTCTTTACGGCCCCATTCAGCCAGGCTTATGTCCTTTACTTTGTAGGGCATCTTGAAGTCTATCTGCGAACGCGTCATTGTACTCATATCGTATATAGTTCTATTGTGTTTTGAAGAAGTGCAAAGGTAGTGAATTCCCCTAATATGAAAGGGGTTTCAGCCTATAGTTGTTTGAGGTACTGGCGGGTCTTATCGGCCAGTGGTTCACTCACGGCTACCAGCGGCAGGCGCAGCTTATTAGGGCATATACCCATCTCGTTCAGCACAAACTTGACACCTGCCGGGTTGCCTTCTACGAATAGCAGATCGATGCCGGGTAGTAGCTTGTAGTGCAGCTTACGGGCAGTTGTAAAGTCGCCTTGAAGTGCGCTGTTCACCATATCGGTAAAGTCCTTGGTGTAGCAGTTGGCAGCAACCGATATGACACCTTCCATACCTATGGCCACTTGTGGCAGTATCAGGTTGTCATCGCCGGATAGTACAGCAAAGTGTGCTGGCTTGCCTTGTACCAGTTCCATACATTGCGCCAGGTTGCCACTTGCCTCTTTGATGGCTACTATGTTCCTGAACTCGTTAGCCAGCTTCAGCGCAGTAGCGGGTAGTATGTTGGTAACTGTACGGCCCGGTACATTGTATAGTATGATAGGCTTTGTAGTAGCCTGTGCTATTGCTTTGAAGTGTTGATACACGCCTTCCTGGGTAGGCTTGTTGTAGTAGGGTGCAACGCTAAGTATACCTGCCACCTTATCGAGCGGGTAGGTATGTAGCTGGTGTATAACCTCGGCAGTGTTGTTGCCGCCTATGCCGCATACAACAGGTACACGGCCATTGCAATGACTGATGATATAGTCGAGCACGGCAAGCTTCTCTTCGGCAGTAAGGGTAGGGGTTTCGGCAGTAGTGCCTAATGCCACCAGGTAGTTCACGCCATTGTCTATAACATGATCTATAAGTTTGGTTAATGAAGCATAGTCAACACTTCCATCTTGCTGAAAGGGTGTTACCAATGCTACACCTGTACCTGAAAATTGATGCGCCATTATTGCGTCTATGTAATAGTTGTTATGTAGTAATGTTATGCTTTAAACCTCTTCGTAGAAGCCCATTTTGGAGAACTTCTCAATGCGCTCTTCTATACGTTGGTCCGGTGTTTTCTTCGAAAGTTCGGCTAATGTCTTTACCAGGTACGCTTTTAGCGTAGTAGCCATTTCTTCAGGGTTGGCATGTGCGCCCCCCAAAGGTTCAGGCAGTACACCATCAACCAGGCCAAAGCCACTCATATCGGTAGAGGTAAGCTTCAGTTGCTCTGCTGCCTGTTCTTTAAAGTTCCAGCTGCGCCAAAGGATAGATGAGCATGATTCAGGAGAGATAACGGTATACCATGTATTCTCCAGCATTACCACGCGATCGCCAATGCCGATACCTAATGCACCGCCCGATGCGCCTTCACCTATTATAACACAGATAACAGGCACTTTAAGGTTGGTCATTTCGAACAAGTTGCGTGCAATGGCTTCACCCTGTCCGCGTTCTTCAGCTTCAAGGCCGGGATATGCACCGGGAGTATCTATCAATGTAATTATCGGGCGGTTGAATTTCTCAGCCATCTTCATAAGGCGCAGTGCCTTGCGATAGCCTTCAGGGTTGGCCATACCGAAATTGCGCATCTGGCGCATTTTGGTATTAATGCCTTTCTGTTGTCCCATTACCATTACAGGCATGCCATCCAGCTCGGCCATGCCACCTACCATTGCTTTGTCGTCGTTCACCTGGCGGTCGCCATACAATTCGGTAAAGTTGCTGAACATCTTCTCTATATAATAGAGTGTATATGGGCGTTCCGGGTGGCGGCTTAATTGTACTCTTTGCCAGGGAGTAAGGTGTGTGTATATGCGGGTACGTGTTTCTGCAATAGAGGCTTCCAGTTCATTTATCGTCTTGCTGACATCCACATTATTCTTAGCCGACATTTCTTTCAGCTTATTGAGCTGGGAGTAAAGATCTTCAAGTGGTTTTTCAAAATCCAGGAACTGCATATATTTCGTTTAGGAGTACAAAAGTAAGGTTTGCGGGCTAAAACGGGTATTTATGATGTATTGTGTTGATATATAGCTAATCATAAAGCGATTAGACACTGAAAAGCAATTCGAAATTTTTTAAAAGAAGATTTGCAGAATTGAAAAATTTGCCTTTATCTTTGCAACCCCAACCAAACAATGGATCGGTAGTTCAGTTGGTTAGAATGCCGCCCTGTCACGGCGGAGGTCGCGGGTTCGAGTCCCGTCCGGTCCGCAAAAAGCCTGCAAATC
>CAMLFX010000082.1 GCA_946479435.1 uncultured Sphingobacteriales bacterium
CGCGAAGGTGGCCGTACAGTAGGTGCCGGTCAGGTAACTGAAATCATCAAATAATACAACGCAGAATTTATTCTGCCGGTTATAAAGTTTAAAACAGCCTCTCTTTTGGGAGGCTGTTTTGTTATTCCTTAATTTTATTGCATCATGAGCAACGTGCAACCAATATATCTCAATACAGCATCATGCGGTTTGCTTGATGCGCAAACACTTGAAGCAACCAATGCCCTGTATAATAAAATGACCAGCAGCAGCAGTAGTGCCGCTGAGGAACTGCGCGACCATGGTCTGCAACGCATTAGGCAAACAGTAGCCAACTTTCTAAAAGCATCGGTCAATAATATAGCTTTCGTGCCCAACTTCTCTTATGCTCTGAACGCCATTGTGCAGTCGCTTAGAGGCGATGAGAAGGTAATGCTTTACCGGAACGATTATCCATCGGTATATGAGCCTTTCCGCATAAATAATTTTGACATTAGCTGGATAGAAGCGGGTGATGGCTTTGAAATAGATATTGAGGAGTTAAAGGCGTCATTATTAAATAATAAAATTGAGATATTAGCAATAAGCCATGTGCAATGGATGTCGGGCTACAAACTTGACCTGAAAGAGATAGGTGACTTTTGCGCTGCAAATGGCATTGTTTTCATAGTTGATGCTACACAGAGCATGGGTGCTATCCCCATATTTTTAACTGAACTGAAAATAGATGTATTGATTGCCAGCAACTACAAGTGGATGAATGCAGGCTTTGGTACCGGGGTTATGTATATTTCGGATGCGTTTTTGAAGCAATATAGGCCGGTTGTAGGAGGTAATGGTAGTTATGCAATGGTAGGAGCAGAGTGGAAATATGCACCCTCTGTGAAAAGCTATGAGCCGGGACATCTGAATTTTCATGGATTGCTGATATTGGAAGCAGCTATCAACAAAAAACTTGGAAAAGGGTTAACAGCTATTTGGGAACATAATAATACCCTGACAAAGCAATTGATAGCAGGACTGAAAAACACTGGCTTACAATTGCTAGGAACAGAACAAATGGCTAACCGTAGCAGTATAGTATTGATAGCTGCTAAAGACGACCTTCAGCAATATTTGCACGACAATAATGTTATTGTTATTTATCGTAATGGGTATGTGCGTATTAGTATGCATTACCACAATACTGAAAAAGATATCGTGGCAATTTTAGCGGCCTTGAATTATTATCGCCTTTAATGTTGTAAATATTTGCAAGTAAGGTTTTTAGATAAAATTTTTATTTAAAAAAAAGATTTCATTACCTTTGCTACCCACTCAGGAAAGTCAAAAGGTTTAGCTTTTTGGCTTTTTAGTTTGGGTGAAGTGCTAAAAGACTATTAATTTGTCTTTTACTTCTTTAGATATACGGGCATAGTACAACGGTTAGTATAGAGGTCTCCAAAACCTTTGATCTGGGTTCGAATCCTAGTGCCCGTGCAGCAATTGATTAGTTAATGTGATGACTGGCTAATTAATAAGGATAGGAATGGTAATTGGCAATGCATCACCACTGCCGGTTGTTTAATTTTATTTTATGAGCAAATTTGGTGGCTATATTCAGGAAGCGTATGATGAGCTGGTACATAAGGTAACCTGGCCTTCGTGGGATGAGCTGCAACAAACTACTATTATTGTACTTGTTTCACTTGTCATAGTTACAATGGTGATATTCGGTATGGATTTCGTATCGGAAAGAGTACTGACGTTCCTGTACAATATTTTAGGTAAGTAAACATAGCATGATGACTGAAGAAGTAACAACTAACCAGGATGCCAATACAACCAACCAGGATACGAAGTGGTATGTATTGCGCGTAATAAGTGGTAAAGAAAAGAAGGTAAAGGAATACCTGGATAAAGAGGTAAAGATTAGTGGCTGGAGTAAAGCTATATTCCAGGTGCTATGCCCTGTTGAAAAAGTCTTCAAGGTTGTAGGTGGCAAGAAAGTACTTAGAGAAAAAATATTATTTCCCGGCTACCTGATGCTGGAAGCAGCAGATGGCAAGTTGGTAGATGACATGATACAAACTATAAAAAATATAACAGGCGTTATACACTTTTTAGGTAAAGACCAGCCAACAGCACTACGCAAAAGCGAAGTGAACAAAATGTTTGGTAAGATGGATGAGGTGAGCGAACAAGGTATTAGTTATGCAGAACCATATATTGTTGGTGAAACAGTGAAGATAATAGATGGTCCGTTCAACGACTTTAACGGTACGGTAGAAGAGGTGAACGAAGAGAAGAAGAAACTGAAGGTGGTGGTAAAAATATTTGGCCGTGCCACACCGGTTGAGCTAAATTATATGCAGGTGGAAAAAATAGCATAATAAATTGTAAAATTGACAGATACTGATGGCGCCTAAAAGGCGCCATTTTTTTAGATCTCCAGTTCAACCCCGAACTACTAATCTGCTTTCTTATCTTCAGCTATTAAAATTTCCTTCCGAAGAGTTTTATAAAATCTTCTCTTACACTTTTGGCAACTGGTATTTCTGAGCCATCGTTCATAATAAGGATGCCTGTACTTTCATACCGTGTAATATGGTCTACATTAATAAGAAAGGATCGGTGCACCTGGTAAAAAGGCGATTGATCTAATATATGTCGGAACATACCAAACGGTTGTGTGCTAATAATTTCTCCATCCTTCTTTTTTACGCGTGTATTTTTTGCCAGGGCTTCTAAAAAAATAATTTCATTTTGTTCTATAAAATCTAAGCCTTTATTATTGGGCACAGTTATTTTAGTTGTGGTGATAGGTTCGGTACTACGTGTTTTTCGTTCTATTCGGCTTATAGCTTTATCGATAGCTTTATTGAGTGCAACATCTTCTACTGGTTTTAATATATATCCAGACGTGGGGTAATTAAAAGCATCTAAAGCAAATTGTGCATGTGCTGTTACAAAGATTATTTCGCTTTTAATATTGGGCACAAATGCAAGCAGATCGAAACCTGACTTCTCAGGCATAGAAATGTCGAGGAAGAGAATATCGAAATTATCTTTTCTCAATGCTACTACAGCCTCTTTCCAATTGGTGTAAGTACCAATTATTTTAATGTTATCATACAGTTCTTGAATTGTATCCGATAATAATTCTATGGCCTTTGGCTCGTCGTCGATGATGATACATGTATAATTGCTCATTGGTGGTATTTTACGGTGAGTGTAACTATAGTGCCTGTTAAGGGTTCTGCTTTATCATGGTAATCAATATCTATGCTAAATAGCTCATATCTTTTATATATAGTAATGAGGTCTTCAATAAGGTTGCTGCCAAACGACTCTTTCTTATTCAAACTATTCTTAGCAAATTCTTTAGCCTTGCTACGGCCAATGCCATCATCATCTATAACGATAATGATAGTGTCTTCATTGTTGGTTTTTTTGAATGAGAGCCTAAGTATGCCTTTTTCTTCTTTTTGCTGCAGGCCATGATGTATTGCGTTTTCAACTAAGGGTTGCAATAGCAATGATGGTAGTAATATATGCTCCGTATCAAGCCCTGCATCAATATTTATGTTGTAATCGAATTTATTTTCAAAACGCGACTGTTGCAGGATAATGTAGTTCTCTATGTTTTCTATTTCTTCATTAAGCGGCAGCCATTTGTTGCGCGAAGATTTGATGTATGAGCGTAATAGTTTGGAAAAAGTATTTAGATATTTATAAGCTTCGTTTTTTCTGTCTTTTTTTATGTAGTAGATAATATTGCTAAGAGTATTGAAGATAAAATGCGGATTAAGCTGTGCATAAATAGATTTAAGCTCTAACTCCAGATACTTGCTTTCTTTTGCGTGTTTTTTATTCAAAACATATTTTGTTACAAACACTATTGTTATACCGATTGCCGTTGCCGCAATAATTGACAGCACGATAATCCATGCTTTACCTGTAGAAGTTTGCCACCAATATGGCTTTAATCTTATATAAAATACATAAGGTTTACTTTTCCAGGATTCGTCGCTAACAACAAGATTTATTTTATAGTACTCATTTGGCGTAAATATTGGTAATAATATATGGTCGGCTAATGTCCATTCTTTAGATGATTGTTCATTAATGCTGTATGTATATCTTAATGGGCCATCACCAATAGGTTTTATAAAATCGAAACCAATCCCAATGTCGTTTTGATCAAGGTTGAGCGTATCTCCGGAATTGATATTTCTATCAAGTTGTCCTGAAGAAATGTGTAAGTAATAATTCGTTAGGATATTAGAGCTAATACTTTGGGTTTGAATATTATTTAAACCGACAGCATACCTACCAGCATCTGTAATAATGAATAGCTCATCACCTATTATGTAAGAACTATTAATGTAGGAATAATCCTTTGCTTTATAATTAATGATGGTAGATATATTAGAAATGCTAACATCTGGACATATTTTACCGCATACAACACCGAACCGTCCTATTGCTAAAATTTTATTTTTATGCAATAGTATTGAAGCGTTGTTTAAATTATAACCATCATACAAAGATTTGAATTTCCTTGTCCATGGACTATAAACAAATAACTTATCAGATGCTTTTATAAAAATGTCACCAAATGTATCGACCAGTATTTGCTGTATGTTCTGGATACCAATAGAAGCAAGCTGCTGTTGCGATATTTTGGTTAGCTTTCTATTGTTATCTATTAGAATATTAGTTTTGCCATATACTATATAAGAGTTGGTAAATGGATAAAAAATTATTTTTTCATAGCGCCCGGTATCTAATTTTCGTGCAATTAATAAGTCTCGTTTTTTATACTCTATGCTGTAGCCATATCCCATTAATACTGCATGCATGATCTCGTTGCTGTCCACAATACAATCCTGCAACATCATTGATACAACATCGCCATAATCTTGAACATCAGGAAACGTAACAATACTTGAATCATTAAGTTGTAAACATTCTTTAGCGCCAGTAGGATAATACCTGGAAAGCCTATGGCTATCGATAAGGAAGATATTCCGGTTATTTAATACTAGAATCTTGCTGATACTAAGGGGGATGACTTTGTTGATGCCCGGCAAGTCATTGTATTTAGTGGAATATAGGTATTGCACTTTTGTATAAGCAGAGAATATCTTCGCTTTTTTATTCCACCAATAATAGATAGAATCTTTGTAATTCCCCACATATTCATCTTGTAGAAAGGCTTTATTACTTTTTGTAAACCCTTTTTGAGGTATTTCCAGAATTAGGCCTTTATCGCTTGTTGCTATTGATCTTTGCCAAAATACATCGTCGGTAAATGCGACCATGTTTATTTTTTTATCACTCGCAGAACCATAGGTAATAGAAGCAGATAATTGGAAATTGCTGTCATATTTATACCCTCCGAATGTTGTAATTATATAGTAGTAATTCTTATAGCTCATTTGATTTATTGCATCTTCATCTGCTTTAATTTTCACAAATAATTCTTTATCTTTTTTTATATTTTGTATTGCTAGTACTGTATCAGTACTATGTAGTTTAAATTCCGGAATAATATAATCTCCATGAAGCCAAACACGGAAATTATTTCTGTTATAAGGAATAGTTTTTAGCGTATCCGATGTGAATTTGTTTATATTAAATTTGGTTTTTGTTATTCTGGAAATGGGATTGAAGAAAGTGAGAAGGCCCATTTTTGGATGAAGGAAATTTTTTAGCCCAAACATTCGTTTGCCTCTTATATTATAAGTTCGTATAGTGTCGTTTTTTTCAATGGCAAGGTATTCAATCGTTGCCTTATCGCCGGTTAAAAACATAATACCGTCGCGATAATTAATAAACTGTAAAGGGTATATCGGTATGTTTTTATCAACATACGTTTTATGGTAGCTGTCGTTATATATATATCCCATTTCGCTACCTATTGCAGCCAGCCAGATGCGGCCTTTCTTATCTTCAAATATGTTCCAGATATCCGTATTGGGTATGCCATCTGATGCATCAAATATTTTGGTGGTATAACCATTATACTTAACTATACCTTTTTCTGTATTCGCCCAGAGATAACCATTTCGATCAACAATGGTCCTGTAAACATGGTTGGAAGGCAATCCGTTCTTAATACTTAAAATATATTGTGCATTTTGTGCCTCTGTATTGTAAAAGCAGATTGTAGATATAATCGTGAAAAGAAGTGTTACGACAGAATTATTTATTTGCCCTAGGTACATGTAATAGTGTTCAATAGGGCAACAAATTACTAATTAGTGTAAACATTTCATTCCATTTATAAGGCTGTCTGTACCAGATTAATAGCATTCTATTGTCATACAATCATTTGAATACCAATACGCCGATACATTTGCATAGTTATCCGTGCAACGTTACTATTAACAGCCCTTATAAGCCCCAAGAATCTATAAACCTAAGAGTAGTCTTCTTCTTAAAGAATAGACGAAATATCTAGAAGCTTCCGAATTTCCGGAGGCTTTTTGTTAATGGCAGGCTTATCTTAATATCAATAGATCTACAGCCTCTTTCCAATTGGTGTAAGTACCAATTATTTTAATATTATCATACAGTTCTTGAATTGTATCCGATAATAATTCTATGGCCTTGGGTTCGTCGTCGATGATGATACATGTATAATTGCTCATTGGTGATTTTTTATGGTGAGTGTAACTATAGTGCCTGTTAAGGGTTCTGCTTTATCATGGTAATCAATATCTATGCTAAATAGCTCATATCTTTTATATATAGTAATGAGGTCTTCAATAAGGTTGCTGCCAAACGACTCTTTCTTATTCAAACTATTCTTAGCAAATTCTTTAGCCTTGCTACGGCCAATGCCATCATCATCTATAACGATAATGATAGTGTCTTCATTGTTGGTTTTTTTGAATGAGAGCCTAAGTATGCCTTTTTCTTCTTTTTGCTGCAGGCCATGATGTATTGCGTTTTCAACTAAGGGTTGCAATAGCAATGATGGTAGTAATATATGCTCCGTATCAAGCCCTGCATCAATATTTATGTTGTAATCGAATTTATTTTCAAAACGCGACTGTTGCAGGATAATGTAGTTCTCTATGTTTTCTATTTCTTCATTAAGCGGCAGCCATTTGTTGCGCGAAGATTTGATGTATGAGCGTAATAGTTTGGAAAAAGTATTTAAATATTTATAAGCTTCGTTTTTCCTGTCTTTTTTTATGTAGTAGATAATATTGCTAAGAGTATTGAAAATAAAATGAGGGTTTAGCTGGGCATAAATGGACTTAAGCTCCAACTCCAGGTATTTATTTTCTCGGGCATGTCTTTTGTTCAATACGTAGCGTGTGGTTAGTATGATCGATGTTGTAGCAATAACTGCTCCCAAACCGATAAGAATAGCTAGCCATATCTTTCCAGTAGATGTTTGCCACCAATGGGGTTGCACATAAAGATATATAGTATATACATCGCTGTGCCAGGAATCATCACTTGCCATTAACTTTAACTGGTGGTATTTCCCTTCAATTAAAGTTGGAATTGATACTTGGCTTACGGCTGTTTTTTTAGTAGTAATATCATCATCAATTATGTAACTATATTTAACCGTCCCATCGCCATAAGCATTTATAAAATCAATGTCCATGTTATCTTCATTGCTGATAAGTTTTACGGTATCACCATCTTTAATAACTGCATCGAATAACTGTGAAGAAATGTAAATATGTGTTTTTTTAGCAACGTTAAAGCCACTATTGTCGAATTTGTTCTTTAATGATACGGCGTAGCAACCCATATCAGTATTTAAGTATAGGCTATCGCCAAGGGTAAAAGCACCATATACATAAGTATATTTTTGCGTCTTAAAGTTTAGATAAGTGGTTTTAAAGTAGGGCCTAGTAATGTCTGAAACCTTTAAAAAAACAATTCCAAACCTACCGGTTACGTATAATATGCTATTATGTAAAAGTATTTTTGCATTGTTGAGGTTATAATGTAGCAGAAGAGATATTAGTTGTTGGCTACCTGGTTTGTAAATAAATAGCTTATCACGTGTTTTGATGAAGAAATTACCATAGTCGTCAATAACAATTTGTTTTAGGTCGTTAATGCCCAGAGATTGTAATTGATTCTTATCTAGTATTATGGTTTTATTGTCCTTTTGAATAACTATGTTGTTCTTCCCATAAACCAGGTAAAAATTAAATTGCGGACTTTTAATTATCTCGTCGTAGCGGCCACTATCAATTGTTGTTATTATCAAGGAATCCTTTCGCAGCTTGCCCAGGTAATAACCAAAGCTTAAGCCGATGAAGTTCATATTGTTATTTGAAGTATCCCAAACTATATCTTTTGTTTTACTTGGATACGTCATGAAATTAGAAAAGTTGGCAGCCTTGCCATAATTGTGGATTGTTGAATCTTTAAGGCCCTTCCAATAAGGTAAAACGCGTTCATCAAAAAATGGGGATAATCTACCATTGTTAATTACAGAAGTTACATTATCATTTAGAGCAATTAGCTTATTGGCATTAAGGGCTATTATCTTTTTTACTGAGCGTAGCTCTCTGTATTGAGTTTTAAACAAGGCTTTGTTTGTTGTATAACCTGACAGTATCGCATTCTCATTATCCCAGAAATAATATATTGAATCTTTATAGTTGCCTACGTAGCGTTGGCTAACAAATGGCTGCTCTGTTTTTTTGAATTGGTCGTCTAAATATTGAATATATACCCCATCGTTTGTTGTAATGCACCTGTCGCAAAAGTCATTTTCAATAAATGTTTGCAGCTTTATTTTTTTTGCCTGGTTTTGACTGGTACATGAATCTGCTGTTATAGTATGTAAGAGTGTTAAGTTAGAGTCGAACTGATAAATTTGGCTAGACGTAGTAAGATAATAGTATCCTTTGTTGTAGATAGGAACTTTCATGTCTTCGTCTGGTTGAAGACGAATGCGATAACTTGAATCTTTTATAACATTAGCAATGAGTGTAAATCTGTCAGACGGTTTTGTTTTTCTTTCCGGGAATATGTAATCCCCTTGTAAATTAGCATCTCCAAATTCAGGTATAGACTTAGTGCGCAACGCATGAATTTGCCATTTGTTCTCTTTGAAATTTTTGTAAAAAATAAAACCATTATTTACCATTATCATTCCGGCATCCTGGTGCAAAAAATGTTTAATGGAATGTATTTTTAGCCCGTCTCTCAGATTTATTGTTTTTATTGTATCGTTTTTTTCAACGCCAATAAATTCTTCATAAGATTTATTGAAAGATACAAATGCAATACCTTCGGGAATATTTATTGCGTTAGTGGGGTATAGCTTAAGGCCTTCTTTTGCATATGTTTTATGGTATTTGTTTTTTAATACATAACCAAATTCATCTGAGATCGATTTGAGCCACATACGCCCCTGGTTGTCTTCAAAAAAGTCCCAAATATCATCGTTTGCAATGCCGTTCGATGAGTTGAAAATTATTGTATTGTAACCATTATACTTTACAGCACCTTTATCCGTTGCCAGCCACAGGTATCCATTTTTGTCTACATAAGGCCTATATACAAAATTGGATGGGAGCCCATTTCGTATACTCAAATTATAGGACTGTGGCTGGCCATAGATATAATTCGACCAGCACAGGGCGCAAAAAAGAAAAGCTAATAAATATAATGTTACCCTATTCAACCTGCATAAATATATACGATTATCCAAAATTGTAAAAAAGAAGGTTCAATTCATTGTATATATTTTCTGTCATCAATGATTTTGGTATAGGGTTATAATATCTGTATAATAATTATGTAGCCTATCCAGAAATCATTCATTCCATTTTTAGGGTTATTCATACCCTTAAACCGATATTCTGTTATACCATGACAAATGCATTGGTTTGGAGCTACTAGCTTTGTATCATAATCTCATATAAACGACATTATTAACAGCCCTTATAAATCCTAAGAATCTATAAACCTAAGAGTAGTCTTCTTGTTAAAGAATAGACGAAATCTAGAGCTTCCGAATTTTCGGAGGCTTTTTTGTTATTGTAAACTACAGCTAATATTAATCTGCAATTTCAAGTGACGGTTCAGCTATATGTTTAATGTATGCTGATGGTGTGTGTCCGGTAATTTTCTTGAAATATTGATTAAAGGAAGATTTTGCTTTGAAACCATTGTCGTAAGCAAGAGCGAGAATGTTTATTGGCAATCCTTTTTTCGTTAACGAGCGCATTTGTTCTTTAACCCTGCTGACGCGTAGCTCATTGATATATTGATAGAATGTTTTATCTGCGTAACTGTTAAGCGTTTCGGAAAGATGGTATTTACTTACGCCGATGCCTAAAGCTAATTTTTCTAAGCTTAATTCAGCATTGGTGTATGCTTCAGTTGTGCTAAGATACATCTGTAGCTTATCCCATACTCTTTGTTGCTCATTTTCTGTTAGTAATGCCTTTCGTATTACTGCAGGTGTAGTATGAATTTCATTTTCTCTTTCTCTTTGCTCCATTTGATATGTGACAGGTACCGTTGGTTGTAAAGTTCCGTTTGTTAGTATAGTGCCGGCATATTTAAAGCGTAGTATAATAAGACACACAAAAACTAACGCTGAATAGCAAATACTTCTAATTAACAAGTTATAATTCAAAAGTGTAAATAGCTTTACTATGCCATACCCAAGGCCCACAATACATACTACACTTATACAAATGGCAATGCGTTTAATTAGTTGCTTTTCTTTGCCGGCTATATCTGCATATTGCTTCGTGAAGTTTAGCGCTTTTATGCAATAGTATAAGTTGAAGAGAGATATAGAATAGGATGTAGCTGTATTATATGTATGGAGAGAATTATGCCCTGCCTTGTCTGACAATAACAGTAAAACAAAGACACTAAGATAACCCACACCTCCCAGTATCACAGGAAGGAAAAGGTACCATTTATTAACAGGAATGAAATTATCATCCTTTATTTTCAATGCATAGAGGTATAGCAAAGGGCCATAACAAAACCCAATGAATGTATTCATTTGTAAGCGTACATCGGCATCGCTGACAAAATTGAAAATGACAAACTTTATTGCCAGGTGAGTGCTAATACATAATAGAAGTAGTAGAAGCAAATTATCGGCTTTGCTTTTCAATCTGTTTTGCCACAAAAGATATGCGGCCACCATTGCCTGAAACATCCCGATCGCAATGATATAATTCATACAACGAATGTAGAATGATGGTATTACCCTAATGTTAAATGCGGTTTTATACCTAAATTATCTAAGCGGTTTTCTAATTAGTAATATTTCCTTAACAGCTATTAAGTTATTGAATTTCAATAAGTGGAGGTTCTTTGCAATCTAAAGATACTTGTCGGTGTACGTATTGTTGCAGGCGGTCGATATACCGTAAATGGTGTAACAATTTTGCAAAAAATAATTTTATGAAAAAGGTATTCGTTACTCAACATTACCCCTTAAAATCTTCCAGGGCAAGATATCTGAAATATATCTCCCTTATGTTGTTAAGTATTTGGGTGGCAAAAAAAAGTGATGCACAAACTGTAAAAGGCACCATTGTGAATAATGATGGGCAGCTGCCCGGTGCTACTATTAAGGTTACTAATACAAAGCTAGGTACTGCGACCGATCTTGATGGCACCTTTACTTTAAACACACAAACCACCGGAAAAGTAGATGTAGAAATATCATACATAGGGCATGCTGTAAAAACAATGCAGCTGGATGTAAAAAATGGTATCAATAACCTGGGTATTATAAAACTGGAACCGGCAGGTGGCAACCTTGGCGAGGTAATGGTAAGAGGTACTATGGCTCCTTCGCAGGCAAAAGCGTATAGCATTAAAAAGAACTCGAATGCTATTATGGATGTATTATCGGCCGATGCGATAGGTAAACTCCCCGATCGTAACGCAGCGGAAGCTGTGCAGCGTGTGCAGGGCGTGGCAGTAGCAAGGTATCATGGCGAGGCCGACCAGGCTACCGTGCGCGGTACTCCTTTCGCGTGGACATCTACAATGTTCAATGGCAACCGCCTGCCAAGCGCCAATGTATTAGGCAACAGGTCGACAGTGCTTGATGTAGTGCCTTCGGAAATAATACAGTACGTACAAGTAGCTAAAGCAATAACCCCGGATATGGAAGGTGATGCGATTGGCGGATCTATCAATTTTATTACACGTACAGCGCCCGAAAAAAGAATACTGAATGTAAGTGCTGCAGGTGGTTTTAATACACTATCGCAAGATGGTACTTATAATGGTTCAATAGTGTATGGCGACAGGTTCTTTAATAACAAATTAGGTGTTATACTTGCTGCCGCTATATGGGACAGGAAGTGGGGCACAGATTCTTACGAACTGACCTACAATACAGGCCTTGCTGATCCGCAACAACAAAAGTCTATTAATACTGTTTTGCTGAAGAGGTATATGGGTACACGCCAAACCTATGGCGGTAACCTGGGCCTTGAATATAAGTTCAATGGCAATCATAAATTATTGTTTCGCGGGCTGATGGATAAGTTCAACGACATACGTCCGGTATATGAATCTTATGTTGACTATAACAACAGCCGCTATCAATACAATTTCAGGTATTCATTTTATCAAACGGTATTGAACGGTGGCGAATTGGGTGGTGAGCATCAATTAGGGAAAAGGGTAAGGGCGGATTGGTCGGTGAGCGATTACCAATCTAAATATTTCCTGGAAACACCGCCTACTAACGATAATAAAGGTTTGCCTATAGCAACCTTCAGGCAAAAAATAACCGGTGGTTTTAATAACCTGTCATCAGACAAGAAAATGTATTGGGATTTTGATTCACCTGAAGGAAAAGGTTTATCACAAGATGGTTTTGACGCGGGCCTTGCAAACCCATCTGAAGTGATGGACCCTAATAAACTGACATTGCAACAGCTTGTAATAGCACAGCTGGATACAAAGGAAGAAGACAGGGTTGGGCAGTTGAATGTAAAGATCGATGCCAGTTCAAAATTACGTTTCAAAGTAGGTGCTAAATACAGGCATAAATATCGCGAAGGTATGTTTGGCTCTAATATAGTTTATTTGGCGGGCAGGGCTTTGGGCGATACTACTGCGCCACCATTACTTACACTCAATCAAGTAGGTACGGAAAGCTTCCCCGTGCGTGGCGGTTTCTTCAACAACATGGGTGGCGAGCACGATCAATATGCGGTAACTACACTTAATAAAGAAGAGTTGTTTAATCTGTATGATCCTGCTACGCTTGCCAAGAATGGGTTTAAAAACTATACATCTGCATCTAATGCAACCAGTATTTACAACGGTACTGAAGATGTAACAGCTGGTTATGTAATGGCTGAATACGACATAACATCAAAACTCAGGGCAATTGGCGGTGTGAGAAATGAATACACTAATATGGAATTGCATGGTTCGGTAGCAACTACAGAAGGCAAGCCGGCAAAAACTGTTGTTACTCCATCAACTGTTACTAACAACTACAATGCGCTATTGCCAATGCTGCATTTGAAATATGCAGTAAGCGATAGGGCTAATATACGTGCGGCATACACAAAGACATTCATCCGTCCAAACTTTACCGATCTGACTCCGGGTATGTCAACCGACAATACAAAAACGCCGGTTGTTGTTACGCAAGGTAATCCTGAATTGAAACCCACTTTCTCCAACAATTTTGATTTAATGGGAGAATATTATTTTAAGGGCATTGGTCTGTTATCCGGCGGACTGTTTTATAAAGATATCAGCAATGTCATTTTCTCTGACAAATATGTTGATGGTAATGGCAGTATTGTTACTAAGCCTAAAAACTTCGATAAGGCTAGTCTCTATGGCTTTGAGGCAGGTATTAATAAGCGCCTGGATTTTCTGCCGGGTTTCTGGAGTGGATTTGGTGTAGAATTTAACTACACACAAATAAAATCGGAAACGGAATTGAGCAGGTTGGTATTGAATGCTGATAAAACATACAGTACCGTTACCGATAAAATATCACTACCCAACCAATCTAATAACCTGTTCAATGCAATATTGTTTTACGAACGCAACGGAGTAACCGTACGTTTTGCGGGTAACTACAGGGGGGCATCTATCGAAACAGTGAACCAGCAATTAGGCCCTGATTTTTATGTATGGACAGACAAGAACTTCACTATCGATGCATCGGCAGCTGTTGCTATAAGCAAAACAATCAGGGTTTTTGCTGAGCTGAACAACCTTACCGATGAACCACTGAAAACATACATGGGCGATAAGCGACGTACAGTTATGACAGAATGGTATGGTCGTCGCGGTCAGGTTGGTATACGCTGGGATATTATCAAATAACATTCACCACTTTGAAATAGTATAATAAAATGAAAAGGATCGTAATCATAATGATGGCTTTGCTGCCATTAATGGCGAAAGCACAAATGGCTGATAGTAATGCACGTTTGGTACGTGTACAAGGTGCATTGAATTTTAGAGACATAGGTGGCTATAAAACAAGCGATGGTAAAGAGGTGAAGTGGGGTAAAGTATACCGCTCAGCAGATGTTAGCAAACTAACAGATAGCGATCTGGATACACTGGAAGAAAGAAACATACATACAGTTGTTGATTTCAGAGGGGTAAAAGAATCGAACGCGGCCCCCGACCATTTATTGCCTGGTACAGATTATATGTTGTGTCCTGCAGGCAGCGATAGTTTGCCCAATATGAAAGACATGGCTACTCGCATGCAGCAAGATAGTTTCCTGGTGGGCTTTTACACAAGCACACAATATTTTGGTAGCCGTTACAAGCCGCTTTTTCAAAAATTATTGAGCCTTCCTGAAGATGAAGCGATCATGTATCACTGTACTGGTGGTAGGGATAGAACCGGTATGGCCACGGCTTTATTTCTATATGCTTTAGGCGTGCCAAGGCAAACCATAGAAGCTGATTTTGTAGCGTCGAATATATACTTGCAGCCAATGAACAGTAAGATGTACGAAGCTATGAAACAATATCCCGATGTAGATATTGAAGCATTTAAAAAAGCTATGGCGCTAAGGCCTGAGTTAATAAGGGCAATGTTTGGTTCAATAGAAAAAAAATACGGATCGATAGAAGCATTTTTTGACAAAGAGCTAGGAATAGGTACAAAGGAGATGGCTATACTTAAGAAAAAGTATACTGCTTGATTCATTTCATGCAGCCGCCCGGTCCCGGGTGGCTGTATTTGCTTTAAATTAAAAAGCCGCTCAATGAATGAGCGGCTTTATTCTGTGGAAGCACACGGATTCGAACCGCGGACCCTCTGCTTGTAAGGCAGATGCTCTGAACCAGCTGAGCTAT
>CAMLFX010000083.1 GCA_946479435.1 uncultured Sphingobacteriales bacterium
CGGTCGTTGCCCAGTGTAGCAAACAGCTCAAATATTTTTTCGTGCTGTGCTTCGGCTATGCCGGGGCCATTGTCGCTCACTGTAAACCTATAATGACTTTCTTCATCAGCGGCACTTAGGGTTAGTTCTCCCTGTGCTTTGTCGTTATACTTTATAGCATTTACACAAAGATTCAGCAATATTTGTTGTAGTGCAGTTTTAGGCACATATAATTCAAGACCGGCATTATTATATTGAAAAGAAAAATTGCGTGGCATATTGATGATCTGCTTCAGCTCTCCGGCCAGTTCGCCAAAGGTTATTTTATCTTTAGTGATATCAGTATCGTTAATGCTGCGTGTATGCTGCAATATCCCATCTATCAGCCCGCCCAGCGTAGCCGATGCACTGCTTACCGCATCCAGCATCCACTTCCCTTCTTCATCCAGTTTTGCACCATAATTGCTTTTAAGCATATCGGCCAATTGCGACAGATTATTACAGGGCGATTTAAGATCGTGTGCAGCTACATACGCAAAGCGCTCCAGCGATTGGTTCAATACCTTAAGCTCTTCTTTTTGCATATTCAGCTCAATATTCTTCTTACGCAGTTCGAAATAAGCAACTACCTGGCTTGCCAATGCCTGAAGGGTTTGTTTTTGCGCTTCGGTAAGATCGTTTGGTTTATTATCCAGCACACAAAGGGTACCCAAAGCATACCCCTCTTCATTCACCAATGGCACACCTGCGTAGAAGCCTACATTCGGCGTACTTGTTACGAGCGGGTTATCATAAAAACGTTCGTCTTTCGATGAGTCTTTTACAATCATTATTTCATCAGGACGCTCGATAGCATGACCGCAAAAAGAAATATCGCGCGGTGTCTGCTTACCTTCCATACCTACTTTTGACATAAAATACTGCCGGTCGGTATCGAGCAAAGTAATGAGTGAAATAGGCATGTGGCATATTTCAGAGGCTATGCGTGTAATATTATCGTATTCTTCTTCGGGTAGCGAATCGAGCAAATTATAATCGTACAACGACGATACCCTTTGCGTATTGTTAGCTAATATGGGAGCAGCCTTCATAAAATTATCTTATTGCACAATTTATGGCAAGCAAGGAGATTAAAAATATGATATTTGTTATCTTTTTGTTTAAACACAAATAAGCCCATGAATATCATGGGCTTATTTTATAAAAGATTGTTGGTTGCGATTAGTATTGGGATAAACCACTGACAGCCGGGTAATATGCTTTGTTCAGATCCCAAAGAACGGGCGAGCTTTCTACAATGCCATCGATGCTTTTTGACCACCTGAGATAGCCATTAGTATCAACCGCGTACATATTTTTATCGAAGCTGCCGAAATACAATGTTTTATCGTGCAATAGCGGTGTGCTGCGGATAAGCGCATTTGTTTTGAACCTCCATTTCTCGGTACCGTCAATAATGTTGATAGCATACATATTATAGTCAAGCCCTGCTATATATACCGTTTGGCGTGCAACTACAGGAGAAGAAATAACCCTGTCTGCAGTTTCATATTTCCAGCGCTCTACAGCAGCTACGGTATCAATGCAATATACAAAGTGGTCGTTGCTGCCAAATAGAACGTTACCACCATAAGCTATAGGCGAGCTTAAAATAATACCGCCAGTTTGGTAAGCCCATCTTTGTGTGCCGTCAGTCAGATTCAGGCAATACATTTTACCATCTTCACAACCAATGAAAACATAAGGCGCTGCCACGGCAGGCGATGAAGATGTTTTGCCGCCAAGTGTATACACCCAGTTCTGGCTGCCATTGCTTATATCCAGCGCGTATACTTTGCCCGATGCATTGGCAAATATCAGCTGGCCATTGTTAATAATAGGCGATGAAAGTATGGGGGCGCCCGCGTTGAATTTCCATTTTATTTTATCTTCATTAGCATCCAGCGCGTACATAGTATCGTTGGTAGAGCCTATGTACAGCATAACACCCTGCCCTGTTGGCGATGAAACAAACGAACGAAAAACGGCATCCTGGAAGTAATATTTCTTTATCACGGTACCACGTTTCGCATCCATTTTCACCAGGCTATCGTCTGTTGGCAAAAACAGGAATTCACCCAACACTACAGGTGTAGCCTGCACATTAGCGCCAATATAGTATTCCCATTTTTTAGCCCCTGTGTTAGGGTCTAAGGCGTATAAGAATTCATTCTGGCTGCTGATGAACAGGGAAGGTGTAAATTCTTCAGGCAGTGGTTCATCATTGCTGAACGTGCCTTTACAAGACGTAAATAGCACAGCAGCAGATGCCATTGCCAATAAAGTTTTCATCCAACGTTGCGGCATGAGTACGGAAATTAAATATTAGTTATGCAAAATAGTCCTTTTACTTATTTGATGCAAGATGCACACCAAAAAAATAAATCCGGTCGTTTTTCAATGAATAAGACCGGATTTATGGTTAGCTGGTTTGTTTCCAGCCCTATATTAGGCTATCAATTTTTCTTTCTGGCGCTTTATACGTGTTACCATTGAATCGAATGCAAGGTCGAAAGATTCTTCGAAAGTTTTTGTCTGGTGCTTTACAAAAAATGAGTGCTTGGGCACGTACACCTTTATTTCAGCTACTTTATCTTTTATATTATGTACAATATTATCCAGCTTCAGGTAAACCTCTACGCCTATTATATTGTCATGAAACGTTCTTAGCTTTTCCACTTTTCTATTTACATGTTCCAGCAATTTGCTGTCTGCATCAAAGTGCACCGATTGAATTTGCACGTTCATAAGTCAAACATTTTATGGTTAATAATTACCCTCTCGGGTGATTCGTTTTATGTATTTCCTTCAGTTTTTCAATATTGTTGTGGGTGTAAACCTGTGTAGCAGCCAGGCTGCTATGGCCTAAAAGGTCTTTTATAGCTTGTATATTGGCGCCATTGCTCAATAAATGCGTGGCAAAACTGTGCCGCAATACATGCGGGCTTTTTTTAGTAAGTGTGGTAGATATATTCAAATATTTTTTAACCGTCCGGTAGATATAGCCTTCATAAAGGGGCAAGCCGGTTTCCAAAACCAGTAAGTGGTTGCCGGTACCCAATCCTTCTTTTTTCTTGTCTTCAATATAGTTGGCCAGTAACTCGCGCAGTGCAGGGCCAATAGGCACCAGGCGCTCTTTATTACCCTTACCTAAAATCCTTAACTGGCCGAGGCTCCACTCTATATTCTGTTCTTTCAGGTTTAGCAACTCGGCCCTGCGCATACCGGTCTGGTACAGCAGTTCACATATCAGTCGGTCTGTAGCGCCTTTAAAACCTTCATCAAAAGCCACTTCTTCCAGCAGGTATTGTGCCTCGTTCTCTTTTATGTAGGTGGGCAGCCTTTCAGCGGTACGCAATGCGTGTAATTGGCTTGCAGGATTTTTAGAAACCTGCTGCAACCGCAACATATATTTATAAAAAGTATTAAGGCTGGATATTTTGCGGTTAATAGTACGTGCCTGGTTGGCATCATCTTTCAGGCTGGCCAGCCAGCTGCGTATATGAAAATGGGTCAGCAGGCCGGGATCATCAATACTAAACTGGGCGGTAATATAATTATGGAATTGCTCCAGGTCTTGACGGTAAGCTAAGATGGTATTTTGAGAATAGCGCTTCTCAAACTTAAGGTAATGCAGGTAATCCGTTATTCTATCTCCAATCATAAAAAAACCTGGTACTGTAAATGTAACGATTTACAGTACCAGGTACAATAGTATTATTGGAGAAAATTGTTAAAGTCCGTTGAGACCTTATCCTTCCAGGTTGCCAGACAATAATTGCTGACGGTATACCGCTTTCAAAACTTCAGTACGACGTTTTACAGAAGGCTTAGTGAATGCCTGGCGTGAACGTAACTGATTGAGTGTGCGTGATTTTTCGTACTTCTTCTTGTACTTTTTCAGCGCTTTATCAATGTTTTCGCAGTCTTTTGAATCAATTATTAACATAAAATATACCCCCTTTAAGTAAAATAAGGATGGCAAAGGTATGGCTTTTTCTTATTTGAACAAAGTATTTCTGCCTTTAAGTTTTAATCTGATACTTTTGGTAGCTAAATTGCGTTAAAAGAATACAAGTACTCTTATTATGTATCGTTTGTTTCCAGCAGTGGTAATGATATTAATGGTCTTTTCAGCTTGCAAAAAAGCGGAAGATAAGGTGGGCCTGGCAGATGACAGACTTAATGACAGAACTTACTGCAACGACCCCTCGGCAGTAAACTACAACTGGGGCTTTCCCGGCAAGCCCGATAACAGTATCTGTTTTTACCCAACCGAAGTTTTTAAAGGCAGTTATTTGCTGGAAGATTCAATGTTTGATGTTAACTACATATTTACCGGTATGCGAACCATAACATTGAACATACAGGCCAATGACTATACCAAGCTGACTATTACCGGTTTTTGCAACGATAACTCATCGCTTCAGTTTACGGCCGATAAATTTTTCCGTGCCAGCGCCGATACTACCATTTTTGTTGACTCAGTAAAAATGGGTGGCCAGCTATTATGCCGCCCCGTAGATACGCTTAGCGGGCTAATTACTACCAGCAGGGGTAACGACACCTCTATCCGAATCAATTTCACCGTAATAAGCGATACCGGCATCAGCTACCATATAGGTACGGCTATAAAACAATAGTTTTGCGTACATGTTCACAGGTATTATAGAATCGACCGGGCTGATAAAGGATGTTATATTCACCGGCAGCAATGCAGATATATGGGTGGAAAGCAATATTACCCACGAGCTACGCATCGACCAATCGGTAGCACACAATGGCGTTTGCCTTACCGTTGTGGCTATTGAGGGTAGCCAATATAAAGTAACAGCAGTAGCCGAGACACTAACCAAAACTAATGTTGGCAAATGGCAGGAAGGCGACCGGGTGAACCTGGAGCGTTCACTGCGTGTGGGCGACAGGCTGGATGGCCATTTTGTGCAAGGGCATGTAGATGCAACTGCTATTTGCACAGCTAAAGAAACGCTGGAAGGCAGCTGGCTATTCCGCTTTCAGTTTCCCGATGAGTTTGCAGCACTGGTAATAGAAAAGGGTTCAGCCTGCATTAACGGTGTGAGCCTTACGGTTTTCAACGTAATGCAAAACGAATTGACCGTTACCATTATTCCTTATACATACGAACATACTAATTTCAGCAGCATAGAAAAAGGCACTGTGGTGAACATAGAGTTTGACGTATTGGGTAAGTATCTTTTACGCCAGAAAAACCTTCAATAAGAACTATGCAGCAAGTGCAGCCCAAACCACACTACGATGTAGCCATAATAGGTGCAGGCGTAGGGGGATTAACTACAGCGGCCTTGCTCAGCAAAGCGGGTTTTTCTGTTTGTGTGTTGGAAAAAGAACCACATCCCGGTGGTTACCTGGCAGGTTTCAGGCGGAAAGACTTTCGTTTTGATACTGCAATACACTGGTTGAACCAGTGCCTGCCCGGCGGCATGGCCGCGCGCACATTCGATATATTGGGCAGCGACCACCCATGGCCTGTTGCACAGAAAAAAATACGCAGGTATTTGGGCGATAGCTTTAATTATCTGCTCACCAACAATCCTGACGAACTGAAGGAGCAATGGATAAAGGAGTTCCCTCATGAGCGCGAAGGCATAGAACGCTTTTTTAAAGCAGCTAAAAAACTGGGTGGCTCGTTCGATAATTTCAATAAGATATTCCGCTCTGAAGAAACGATGAGTTTCACAGAGAAAATGGCCAATAAAATAAACCTGCTGCAGTTTGCTTTACCCTTCATACCCTTTATACGCTATACAGGCGAGAAAGGCATGAAGAAAGGGCTGGACCGTTTCTTTAAAGATGAAGGCCTGCAAAAAGTATTTGCCACTGCATCTGAACTATTATCTTGCCTTGTACCGATAGGCTGGGCTTATTATGGCGATTATCAAAGTCCGCCTAAAGGCGGGGGACAGGTAATTCCTGAATGGCTGGAATATATTGTGCAATACTATAAAAACGACATATTTTATAAGTGCAGCGTAAAGCAGGTTGTTACGGAAAACAACATTGCCAAAGGTGTAATATTTGAACACCGTGGTGAAACGCACACCGTACATAGCAAATATGTAGTGGCTGCCTGCGATGTGGAAACGCTATATGAAAAAATGCTGCCTGCAGGTATTATACCCGCCAAGCTAATCAACAAACTGAAAGACGCTGAGCTTTACAGCTCTTCAGTAACCATATCAGTTGCGCTTGATTGCCCAACGCAAGACCTGGGCTTTGGTGAAGAGCTGGTGCATATAGCCAGTGAGAATGTACCCAAAGGTGCACATGATAATGGTGACCCTACTACCAGCGAAATAAGTGTGCTGGCCCCTTCGCTACGTGACCCGTCCCTGGCACCCGAAGGCTGCGGTACGCTTACATTGTTCATGCCTGCGTTTATGGATCAGCAGCAACAATGGCTTGCCGAACAAGATGAACAAGGCAACTACATCCGCAACGATGAATACAAAACATTGAAGCATAAAATTGCGGAAGTAATTATTACACGTGTAGAACAGGCAATAGCGCCCAACCTCCGCAAACACATTTTATTTTACGATGTAGCCACGCCTGTCACCCATTGGCGCTATACCGGTAACCGCAACGGAACTATGATGGGCGCCAAACCCGGCAGGGCCAATATGCAAAATAAAATTGCACACTATCGTACGCCTGTTAAAAACCTCTTATTAGGCGGGCATTGGGCAGAGCTTGGTGGTGGTGTGCCGATAGCTGTAAAAGCAGGAGCCAACGCCACACTGCTGATATTACAAAAAGAGAAACCTAAAGCTTTCAGGCAATTGGCAAAGTATATGGACGGGAAAGCTGACGCAACAGAAATACTGGCATCGGGTGTATTTCTTCCCTACGATAATTCGTGGATACAAAAGCCTACACCTGCGCAAAAGGCTGCCAGCAGAAATACAACTCAATCATAAGCTATACCTTTGCCAGCTATGCGTATTGCCTTCGATGCAAAAAGGGCTTTTGAAAACCCTACGGGACTGGGACATGGCTGCCGTACATTAGTAAGAGAACTCGTACAGGAGTTTCCGCAGCATGATTATTACCTCATGGCACCAAAGAAAACCAGCCTGTTTGATACCAGCCGCTGGCCACATGTGCATCCTGTTTTCCCTACGGGCATAGCAAGCATTTTCAGCTCACTGTGGCGTAGCAACTGGGTAAAAAAAGATCTGAAGCAACTGAACATAGACCTTTATCATGGCTGGAGCCACGAGATACCGGTGGGCTTACAGAACACGGGTATAAAGTCGGTAGTTACAATACACGATCTTATTTTCGAACGCTACCCGTCTCATTATAAAGCACCAGATGTGGCTATCTATCGTAAGAAGTTTAAATACTCCTGCGCGCATGCAGATAAGATCATAGCTGTAAGCGAACAAACCAAGCGCGACCTTATTGATATATATAAAGTACCCGCAGAAAAAATAGTAGTATGGTACCAGAGCTGCGATCCTATTTATGAACAGAAAGTAAGTGATGCAGAGTTGAAGCGCATCAAACAGAAATACAACCTGCCCGATCAATTCTTTTTAAGCGTAGGGTCAATAATAGAACGTAAAAACCTGCTGACAACCTGCAAGGCATTCAACCTGCTGAAAGGCAAAATGAATATACCATTGTATGTAATAGGGAAAGGGGGCGCTTACGAAGCAAAAGTGCGTGCATACATACAACAAAATGGGTTGCAGGATACTGTTCGTTTTTTTGAAGATGATGAAAATATTAAGAACGACCCTGACTATAAATCATCAGCCGATTTTCCTGCAATATATCAGCAGTCATCAGGCACGCTTTACCCATCTATATTCGAAGGATTTGGCATACCTGTAGTAGAAGCACTTTGGAGTGGCAGCCCGGTTATTACATCGAACACATCTTGCCTGCCGGAAACAGGTGGCGATGCTGCCATATTAGTAAACCCGATAAGTGAACAGGAAATTGCCGATGCCTTATACAGCATTGCAACAAACGAACAGCTACGCAAGAGTATGATAGAAAAAGGTCATAAACACGCGCAACTATTTAAAGGCAGCCTTGTTGCTAAAAATATGATGGATATATACACACAGGTAGTGTAAATTATTTGCCCTGTTCAAACTCCGGCTCTACAGCAGGTGGTATTACCAGCTTGCTACTTATGTTCGGGAAAATAGTGCGCATAGCATCCAGGTTTCTTTCAGCTATATCTATAAAGTACCAGGTAACACCTTTATCGGGCGATAATGCAATAAGTGTTGTTTGCGTGGTGAGCTTACCCTGCGGCAATTGCATAGTTAATTTCTGAGGCACGGTGCATTGCCATTCGCCCGCGGTATCTATTATATTCGATGGCTCACCCGGCCATATAGCCAATACTTTATTACCGTCATTTTCCATTCGTTCAACCTGCCCCTTCAGGTTTTCTGCCAACCTTTTCAGGCCACCGTCAGCATTGTTTACTGCCTTGGGATAGGTTGATTTTACAAATCCATCGTAATCTTTATTTACCAGTGCCGCGCCCATTTTCTTAGCTTCGGCTTTTACTTTAATTTTAGCTTCCGCTTTCGTCTGTGCCTGCGCCAGCACACTTGTGAACATTAATAACAGAGCGCCTGTAAATACTTTCATGTATATTTTTTACAACAACAAATATACATGATAAGAAATGCCAGGCATCACTTATCATGTTAAAAGAGTTAATTGTACACTACTTAGTTTTAGTTATCCACCAGGTAACGCCATGCACATCTTTCACACCGCATGCACGTCCATACTCCTGGTCGGCAGGTGGCATTATTGAAGTAGCACCCGCCTCCAATGCTTTTTTATAGGTAGCGTCAGCATCAGCAACACAAATAAACAAACCTGCCGGTTGAGGAAGAAAATCATTTGTGCCTTCAGCAAACATTACAGTGCTATCACCAATGTAAATTTCAGCATGCATAATAGTGTGCTCATCGCGCATGTGTTTCATTTTCTCAGTGGCGCCAAATACCTCTTTTGCAAATTTCAGGAAACCCGCAGCATCAGGAATAATGAGGTATGGCATCACTGTATGATAGCCTTCAGGTAATTGTAATTTTTCCATAGTTATTTATTTTAACACGAAGCTATTGTGCAATATCTGGCAGAAATAGGAAAAATCAGACATTCTTATACTTCTCTATATTCTATCCCTTCCGGCTTGCCATTAAAGTATTGTGCTGGCGTGTAACCTGAGAAGTGCTTGAAATCTTGTATGAAATGCGATTGATCATAATAACCACAGTCATATGCCAGAGCGGTGAGTGAACATTGCAGTTTACCATAATTGCCCATTACATGCTGAAACCTGGTAATGCGGCTATACATTTTGGGAGAGAAACCGGAGATCTCTTTGAATCTGCGTTGGAATTGGCGTTCTGAAAGGCAATAATCCTTTGCCAATTGTTGCACGTTTACTACACCCTTCTTTTGTATTATCTGCAGTACAGAATTGTATAATGGTATATGTACAGCATCGTTTTTTATCAACCGATTTTCTATAAATGCGGATAGTATTTGTACCCGCATTTTATTATTCACAGCCAGCATCATCTGTTCTTCAAGCTCTTTACCAGGCGCACCTAATAAAGTTTGGAGATCGGGCATCTCATCGCTTAATACATTTGCTGGCAAATTGAAAATAGCAGGTATTGCGTAAGGATACAGATATACACCAAAAATGCCGAAGTCGTCTTTAGTGATAAAACGTCTATGCTGTTGCGATTGGCCATGCACTAATGCATATGACTGTATGCTATTACCATCCACACCCAGTTCTTCGAAGACAGCTTTGTAATGAAAGATCATTTCAGCGCAACCGTCGGCCATTGAACGATAAACGTAAGGCTCGTTATCCACCCGCTTCATTTCGAAAACCCAGAAAGAGCGAACAAAAGCGGCCAGGTGCTTAGGAGGCGGTATGGTATAGTAGGTAACCATGTAAGTTAAGTTAACGTAATTTTCGCATCATCAACCAATCCGTTTGTGCATCGCTACCCAGTTGAAAAATGTGTTCGCCAAACCGTTCAAAACCAAAGCGATGATAAAATGCTGCAGCGCGCGGGTTGTGTTCCCAAACGCCCAGCCATATTACCTCGTAATTATCAGCCTTCGCTTTTTCAATACAATGAGTCAATAACTTCTCACCAACCTTTAGACTTTGGTAATCTTTCAATACATATAGTCTTTCCAGTTCACGGCATTTGAAAGCTGAAATTTCATCGGGAGGAGTTTGTTCGCCAGTTTTAGCAAAGCCTAAGGCTTCACCTTCCTTATAGGCTATATAAAACTCAGCTTTGGGCGCCCTCATTTCATCCAGCAATTTCTCTTCTGTAAAATTGGCCTGCATATATGCTGCCATATCCTCTTCTTTGTTGTAAGCCGCAAAAGCATCGTGAAAAGTCTGCGCACCTAAAGTAGCCAGCAAAGACGCATCTGTAGTCTCGGCTTTCCTAATCAGGATATCCATACCAGCAAGCTAAATAATATCCGCCAAATGTCTTGAAATAGCTAAAATTTTAGTAATTTTAGAGTTAGCCATCGTTAAAATTTTTATTAGAAAAATCACGTTCTTAGAACGGGGCGTGATTTGCTTTTATAATATTCTTAAGAATGTTTTTAAAAAATACCCTGACGCTTTTTTTAGTGTTTTCATTTTTGCTACCCCACACAGCTAAAGCCCAAAGCTTTCAACGTATTATCCATACCACCGGCACACAATCAGTAGCCGGGGTTGATGTAACAGTGATACCTAAAAACGGTGCATGTGTTTACAATGGCTGCAACACGGGGCCATATTACATTGGCTGTTCGGGCCTATCTAATGGTTATCTCTATCGTTTTAAATCGGCGGTAATGCCCCCGGTTAATGTAACAAATATACGCGTTCACCTTACCAATGTGAATAATGGTGAGCTGATCAGTTTCTATGTAAACGGTATTTTTTTCCCTATCTCACAATCAGACCTTAGTGTATATAATGGCACCTGTATATTACCTGTTTCAGATGCTATAGGCGGTAAAGTAGGCGCCTTTCAATCCAACAGTGCCGCTATTGTCGATATCAAATCAACAACAACTATCGATTCAATTTATGTATTGCATGAAAATGGTTTGTATAGCGGCACACACTACACATTCGAATTCCAGTCTGATCCACGCGTTTCGTTAGTAGTACCGCTTACTGATTCCGTTTTGTGCATTGGTGATACTATAAACGTACCATACTACACTACTACTGCTTTTAATGGCGACAATGCATTTAATGTTGAACTATCGAATGCAAGAGGCAGTTTTGACAATCCCGTTGTTATCGGCACTACTTATTCTTCATCATCGGGGCATGTATCGGCCATAATACCCAGCACTACCCCTCGTGGCACCGGCTACAGAATACGTATCAGATCTACTTCGCCAACACTTATTACCGAAGACAATGGCAAAGATTTAGGCATATACCCTTTCCCGGTAGTGAATGGGACCAGCAACAGCCCTATTTGTATAGGAGATGCATTGAAGCTAAGTGCCACAGCCGATGACGGCTCCACTTTTACATGGCAAGGCCCGTCTGGTTTCACTGCTAATAAAGCAAACCCTGTGATTAACCCTATGACAGCAGAGTACGGAGGAATGTTCACCGTAAGCGCCAGCCTTTTCGGTTGCGTAACGAAGGATACCGTCAAAGTATCTATCAAACCTACCCCCGATGTAAAAGACGCAACGAATAATGGCCCGATATGCGAAGGCGAAACTTTGGTGATTTCTGCTAAAACGAGCTTCCCAGGCGCTACCTTAACCTGGACGGGCCCCGCATTAACCCAACAGGAGGGGGGTACAATAACCATTAACCCTGCTAAAGCTTCCAACAAAGGCACCTACAAAGTATATGCTACTTTGGATGGCTGTAAGTCGGAACCCATATCTACAGATGCTGATGTAAAACCCTTACCGGTAAAACCGTATGCCCAGAATAACGGCCCCCTAAGGGTGGGTGATGAAATTAAACTTTCAGGTGGCAGTGCTACACCAAACGCTACCTATTTATGGACCGGACCCGATGGATTTACGGCTACACAAGCCGACACATCGGGCGGTGCTGCATACGACAGACCTGATAATAATTATACACTTACCGTAACTATAGATGGCTGCAGCTTATCAGTAACTACAACCGTAGGTGTGATAGCGGAACAATTGCAAGAGATATATCCTAACCCTACGAATGGGGTGCTGAACATTAAACTAAACCTCGCTAAAAGTGATTCTAAGAAAATACCTATTAGTATCATAAACCACGCAGGGCAGGTAGTACAACGCGAAGAAGGTGAGGCAAAATTTGGCGCAATGAGAAAAACCATCACACTGCACGAAGGCTTGATACCAGGAATATATCTGCTACGTATGGCAGTTGATAAGAAGACCACAGATATCAAATTCTTCTACAACGGCAAATAACCTGCACTAAAGAATATCTTTAAATACAAAAGCGCCCGTTAAGGCGCTTTTGTATTTATCCTATTTGAGGCAATTAATTTATTATACCTGCTTCAATTCACTGGCCAGATCCTGCAACACTTTCTTAGCATCGCCAAACAGCATAGAAGTTTTTGGCTTAAAGAATAACTCGTTCTCGATGCCCGCATAACCGGGCTTCATACTGCGCTTGTTCACTATCACATGTTCCGCTCTTTCTACCTCAAGTATAGGCATGCCGTATATCGGGCTTGACGGATCTTCTTTTGCCGCCGGGTTTACAACATCGTTAGCACCCAGTATCAATACAACATTTGTAGTACCCATCTGGTCGTTAGCATCTTCCATCTCCAAAAGCTTTTCATAAGGCACATCAGCTTCTGCCAATAGTACGTTCATGTGGCCGGGCATACGGCCCGCTACAGGGTGGATACCATAAAATACTTCCACACCTTTATCTTCCAGTATTTTCTCCAATTCGTGACAGGCGTGCTGTGCCTGCGCTACTGCTAAACCATAACCCGGAATGATTATTACCTTCTGTGCATAAGCCATCAGCACTGCCGTATCGTTCAATGATATTTCCTTATAGTTACCTTGTTCCTTCGCGGCACCACCTACACTCGTTTTAGCACCACCAAACGAGCCTATCAATACATTCTTCAAGGAGCGGTTCATTGCTTTACACATCAGTATGGTAAGTATGGTACCTGCAGAGCCGACCAATATACCGCCTGTAAGCATTACGGGATTGTTGTAAAGAAAACCACCAAATGCAGCCGCTACACCCGTAAAAGAGTTAAGTAACGATATAACTACCGGCATATCAGCGCCGCCTATAGGCAACACGAAAAATATACCATACAGCAGCGACAAACATAAAACAGTATAGAACAAACCTACAGTACTAACAGGCCTCGCTAACATTATGTAGCAGGTAATAGCTGTTATTACACCCAGCAATACGAGGTTGAATATATGCTGGCCATTGAAGGAAAAATCTTTGATCTTGCCATTCAGCTTGCCCCATGCTATAATACTACCTGCAAACGACACACTACCAATGATCATTCCCAAAATAATAGTGATAAGCAAAGGCCCTGCTAAGCCGCTGAATGCGGCACCGCCGGCTTCTTCATATAGTTCGGGGGTCATGTCTGCGGTATGGTGCCTGAATTCAATGATTGAAATTAGCATAGCACAAGCCCCACCCATACCATTAAACATACTCACCATCTCGGGCATGGCCGTCATTTGCACTTTCTTCGCGGCAAGTGTGCCTACTACTGTTCCTAGTATCAGCCCGCCAAATATCCAGCCATAGTTACCAAGCGGCGAGCCGTCTTCACCACGGTACAGGAATATAGTTGCCAGTATAGCAATGCTCATACCCGCTGCTGCTACAAGGTTGCCCTTGCGTGCGGTATCGGGGTGCGACAACATCTTAAGACCAACAATAAATGTTACGGAACCTATCAGGTAGCTAAGCAATAATATGGTTTGTTCCATAAATGTTTTTAAGCTGTGTTGATTAGAATTTTATGTCGTTATTATTTCTTCTTTTTCTTGCTAAACATCTCCAGCATACGGTCGGTAACCACAAAACCACCTACCACGTTCAGTGTGCCCAACACTACTGCAAGAAAGCCCAATACCAGTGCCAGGTAATCATCCTGTGGTGCCTGCCCCATTACAATAATGGCACCAATGATAACCACACCATGTATTGCGTTGGCACCACTCATAAGCGGCGTATGCAATACCGATGGCACGCGCGATATCACTTCGATGCCTAAGAAAATAGAAAGGATAACTATGGTCAGCAACCTGTACGTTGCTTCGTCGGAAAATAAGTCAGTTATATAACCCATGTTGTACAATTATGCTTGTGAGGTTTGAGGTAATAATGCCTGTACCCTGTCGTTTACAATTTTACCATCGTACGCAATACAGGTGCCTTGTACCAGGTCATCGGCAAAATTCAGGTTCATATTACCATCCTTGTCTATTATCAGCTTCAGGAAGTTCAATACGTTTTTGCTGTACATTTTACTGGCATCGGCCGGCATAGTAGCGGGCAGGGCTGAATTACCTATAATAGCCACCCCATTATGATGAACTGTCTCTGCATCTTTGGTCAATTCAGTATTGCCACCTGTTACCGAAGCAAGATCGA
>CAMLFX010000084.1 GCA_946479435.1 uncultured Sphingobacteriales bacterium
CTCTGTTCTGTTCCATGAGAATTTGTTTTGTACAATACTAAGCAGAACCATGCCATAGCTTGTTAAGCCAGCGTGAACTTTATGTTATGTGTTGTAAAGAGAACTGAAATGTTTATCCAAGACTAATTATTTTTACAAAAAAACAAATTGACTAATCGCCTTTGCGTAAGCGTTTAATAATTTCATTAAAATTAATCCCGATGCCCGCAAAATTCGGCTTCAACTCTAAAATATCGCTACTAAGAAGCCTCTTCAGTTTGTTAGTACTATCAATATCGAAGGATGGTGGATTTACTATTGTTAAACCAAGTTTGCTGATTGCAGAGAGGAGTTCAGGGCTGTAATTTTCTTTAAGAAATGAAAATAAAGCATCTTCTTTTGTCTGTAACATACCACGTACTGCACAGTAAGATGTCATAAATGCCTTATCAAGAACCATTTCCTTTTTTTCAGTAAAGAATTCAATATCGCTAATACTACTAGGACAAAAAACATTATGATAATCTGGATCAATGCTCTCGAGTTCATTGATTAAAAAAGTCAAGGCTTCGTTCGTAAAATCGAATCTCGCTTTATCCTTCATAATGTCTAACAGCAGCTCAATATGGAGTTTGCGGAGGGATAAATCAAACTTCCATAGTTTAATCTTAATATAATCTAGGGTCTTATATGGCTGGCAATGAAAATAATGTACATAAAATGCTAAATCAAAAAGATCTTTGAGCAATGCCCAAGAGATTATTTCTTTAAAGTAAGGTTTTGCAAATGGGATTAACTTTTCCTGCATTTCACTTATGCCTGGCTGGCGCAGCATAAATGCCAATATTTTATTGTTCAAAGCAAGATTTCCAGGCAGGTACATCATCGCCTTATGGCTTTCTACTGATTCTTTTATAGTTTCCTCAGGAGATTTTTGACTTTCCATTCTAAAATAGTAGCTATAAGTTGAGATTTTTAGTTCAATATAATTACTCAAGGATTAATAAAAATCGAGAGATTGTTGTCTGTCGTATGGAAGAACTTCTGTATGTTCTTTTTAAAATCTATCATAAGTCAAGTGTTTCCAATTTTCAAATAATGTGTTTCATTTATTACCTAAATATTTATCGCTAATTACAATACAATCGCAAATCTCTTCCAGGATAGCATTAGGATTTTTGTTTGCATATAATCTTCCTGACTTTAGATTAGTGGCAAATTCTAAATTTTGCCTATAAGGGTATAATGCAAAAAGCTCTCTATCAATTTGTGATCTTACAACTGAAGGGCTGCCAAGATAACTGACTCTAAAAATTATATTCCCAATATGGTAACCAAAAATGTATAAATCTTCAGTGTCTAAATATAAATCTTCCAGTTGACAATTAATTGGAAGATGGTGTGCATGTGCATTAACAACATAATTTAGATACATATGATCTACTCTAATAGCCTCTACTAAAAATCCATCGGGTATATGACCTGATTTAAAAGTGCCTAGGAAGGCTGGATCAAAAAATATTGGTGTTGGTGAAACAGTACTAACTACTAAAGCTCGAAGAATAGCCCATTTAGATAAAATTTTAGAAGAGCTTTCATCTAAAATATGCTCATTTATTGGGTCATCTAAATAGAATATTTTTTTAAATATTTCTCTTGCTTCATTTTCAATTATAGACATCCAACCATTATTGCATTCTGAACAAACACATTTTACAGTAAAGTTTTCATATGGGATAATTGCAGAGGTATCTTCTCTACCTAGATAAATAGGACTTTCTGTATTATCAAATGAAATCCCTACAATTCGGTTATTGGGTATAAATTTTAGATTTTTAAATCCGCCAATGTGCTTAAATATCCACTTAGGATGTATATGTTCCTTACTTAATTTATTTGATGTACAAAATAGACACTTTGCCATATCATAAAGGTATTACAGGATTCCACTCACATCTCAAAAAAATCCCCTACCTTTGCACGTTATTTTTTTAGTAGGTTTCGGGTTATTATGCCCGGTCGGTAGCTAAATATTACTAATTTTTGGCTGTTGACTTTTTGAATTTTGAGTTAATAGAATGTCCAAATATTCCGAGCACAAGCAGTTAAATATGCCTTCTATCGAACAGAGCTTTCTGAGCCGCTGGAAGGAGCACGATATATTCACCAAATCTGTCACCAACCGCGATAGCGCCGAGCCTTTTGTATTTTATGAAGGCCCGCCAAGCGCTAACGGTATGCCCGGCATACACCACGTTATCTCCCGTACGTTGAAGGATCTGGTTTGCCGCTACAAAACCATGCAGGGCTTCCAGGTAAAGCGTAAAGCCGGTTGGGATACGCATGGCCTGCCTGTAGAGCTGGGTGTGGAAAAGGAACTCGGCATCACCAAAGAAGATATAGGCAAAAAAATAAGCGTTGAAGAGTATAACCGCAAATGCCGCGAGGCCGTAATGCGTTATAAAGATAAGTGGGAAGATATTACCGAGAAGATGGGGTATTGGGTAGATATGAAAGACCCATACATCACCTTCGATAATAAATATATAGAAACCCTTTGGTGGGCGCTAAAGCAACTGTACGAAAAAGGCTACCTCTACAAGAGCGTCAGCATACAGCCATACTCGCCCGCGGCAGGTACCGGCCTCAGCAGCCACGAGCTGAACCAGCCCGGCACTTATAAAGATGTTAAGGACACTACCGTAGTGGCTATGTTCCAAATGCTGGCGCAATCGTCGTTTGGCGAGCAAAAGCATTTTGGTAAAGAGCTGATAGAAAAAGCGCACGCCGCCTGGATGCCCGAAGGCAAGGATATAAAAGACGTGCACTTCATGGCTTGGACCACCACTCCGTGGACCCTCCCCAGCAATTGCGGCCTTACCGTTGGCCCTAATATCGATTACGTTTTAGTTAAAACATACAACCCCTACACCCACCAGCCTGCGACCGTAATACTGGCCAAGGCGCTATTGGGCAAATACTTCATTCCCGAAGGCGAAACGGCTGATTTCAGCCTGTACTCGCCCGAAAGCAAACTGGTGCCCTGGCATATAGTTACGGAATTCAAGGGTAAGGATATAGAAGGTTGCCGCTACGAACAACTGCTGCCTTTTGAAGGTAACACCCGCGCAATAGCTGGTGGCGACCCTTGGCGCGTTATCACCGGCGATTTTGTTACTACCGAAGATGGTACGGGTATAGTACACACCGCCCCTGCTTTTGGTGCCGATGACTATAAAGTAGGCAAAAAGCATAATATAGGCATACTCACCCTGGTCGATAAAGAAGGTAAGTTTGTCGATTATACTGGCGAGCTGAGTGGCAGGTTTGTAAAAAACTATAAAGACGACCCTGAATATAAAGATGTAGATGTGGACATAGCTGTAAAGCTGAAAACATCGGGCAACGCATTCAAGGTTGAAAAATACGAACACACCTATCCACACTGCTGGCGTACCGATAAGCCGATCGTTTATTATCCGCTCGATGCATGGTTCATAAAAACCACTGCTGTTAAGGATAGAATGATAGAGCTGAACAAAACTATCAACTGGAAGCCAAAAGCTACAGGTGAGGGTCGTTTCGGTAATTGGCTGGAGAACATGGTGGACTGGAACCTGAGCCGCAGCCGCTACTGGGGTACACCACTGCCTGTTTGGGTGACTGAAGATGGTACCGAAGTGAAATGCATCGGCAGTATTGAAGAACTGAAAGCAGAAATAAAGAAAGCAGATAAGAAACTGGATCTTAACCAGTTTGTTGATGATAATACGCTCGACCTCCACAAGCCCTTTGTTGACCAGATAGTATTGGTTTCGGACAGTGGCAAGCCCATGCAACGGGAACCCGATCTGGTGGACGTGTGGTTCGATTCGGGCGCTATGCCTTATGCGCAATTGCATTACCCGTTCAATGCGCATCATAAAAAAGAACTGAAGGCCAACTTCCCCGCCGATTTCATTGCTGAAGGTGTCGATCAAACCCGTGGTTGGTTCTATACCCTGCATGCCTTAGGTGTTATGTTGTTTGATAGTGTTGCGTACAAAACGGTTGTATCGAATGGTTTGGTGCTCGATAAGAACGGCAACAAAATGAGTAAGCGCATAGGCAACGTAGTTGATCCCTTCGAAACGATAGAGAAACATAGTGCCGATGCTACCCGCTGGTACCTGATAACCAATGCATCGCCATGGGATAGCCTTAGATTCGATGTAGAGGGTATCAAAGAAGTACAGCGTAAATATTTTGGCACCTTATATAATACCTACCAGTTTTTGGCCTTGTATGCCAATGTCGATGGCTTCATTTTCAAAGAAAAATATATACCGGTTCACCAGCGCCCCGAAATAGACCAATGGATACTCTCTTCTTTACAGTCGCTTGTAAAAGAGGTGACCAAGTATATGGACGATTACGAGCCTACGCAAGCTGGCAGGGCAATGGAAAGTTTCCTCGATGAGCAGCTGAGCAACTGGTACGTACGCCTTTGCCGCCGCCGTTTCTGGAAAGGTGAATATGAGCACGATAAAATAAGTGCTTACCAGACATTATATGAATGCCTGGAAACCTTATCGTTACTGATGGCGCCGATAGCCCCGTTCTTTGCCGACTGGTTATACTGCAACCTGAACAGCGTTACGCAGCGTTTCCACCTGTCATCGGTACACCTGTGCGATTATCCTGAGGCCGATGAAAGCATAATTGATACCGAACTGGAAGAGCGTATGCGCCTTGCGCAGGATATATCTTCACTGGTATTATCTATACGCAAAAAGGTGAACTTGAAAGTGCGCCAGCCATTACAAAAAGTATTAATACCTGTGTTGGATAAACACATGCAGCAACAGGTACAGAAGATAGAAGACCTGATAAAGAACGAGGTGAACGTTAAGCAGATAGAATACCTGACTGAAACCGAAGGATTTATTAAGAAAAAACTGAAACCGAATTTCAAACAGCTGGGTGCGCGTATGGGCGCTAAAATGAAGGCAGTGGCGGCAGCCATCACCCAAATGGACCAGCACCAGATAACCGAGCTTGAAAAGCAAAAAAATTATATCTTACAGGTTGATGGAGAACCTGTTACTATCGAAGTAGCAGATGTGGACATCATAGCCGAAGATATACCCGGCTGGTCGGTTGCCAATAAAGACAACCTGACTGTGGCGCTGGATATAACAGTGAACGAAGCCTTGCAGGATGAAGGTAACGCCCGCGAACTGGTGAACCGGATACAGAAGATACGAAAGGAGACAGGCCTGGAACTAACTGACAGAATTGTAGTTACAATAGAAGAGTACGAACCATTAAAATCAGCAATTATAAATTTCAGTGATTATATTTGCACGGAAATTTTGGCAGATAATATTCAACTCGTTTCTAATATACCGCAAGGTGTTGAAATAGAGGTAAATGAAGCAACTCTCAAAGTGTTAATATCTAAAACTTCTTAAGGTTATGGCCACTAAACAAAAACCTGCAGCCAAGTCTTCAAAGAACGCTAAAAAGCCTGCACCGGCAAAAAAAACCGTGGCTAAAAACACAAAACCTGCGGCTAAAACCGCAAAAAAAGTTACGGCAAAAAAAGCGGCTCCTGCGAAGAAGGCGGCTCCTGCTAAAAAAGCTGCACCAGCTAAGAAAGTGGCACCCACAGCTAAGAAAGGATCACCAGTTAAGAAATCGGCACCAGCTAAGAAAGTAGATACAAAAAATACAAAAGCATTGAAAAAGACTAATAATAAGACTGTAGCAGCAAAACCAGCAAAGAAAGCACCAACTCCGGCTAAAAAGGCTGCGCCGGCAAAAAAAGCGGCCCCCGCAAAAAAAGCGGCGCCTGTTGCTAAGGCTCCTGCCAAGAAAGCTGTTGCTGCAAAACCGGCACCGGCAAAAAAAGCGGCTCCTGCGCCAGCAGCTAAGGCTGCTCCAGTAAAAAAGGCGGTTCCTGCACCAGCGGCAAAAATAGTGGCGGCACCTCCTGCGCCTGTAAAAAAAGCGCCTGCTAAAGCTAAAAAAGGTTCTTCATCCAAGCAGCCAACCAAAACAGTTACAACATTTGCTAAAACTGCCTTGCCCAACAGGCCATCGGCCAGTGCAAGTGCCGCAGATCGTTCTGCACCTTCAAAACAGGCTACATCCGCACCTGCTTCGGCACGTGTCAGTGCGCGCGAAGAGAAGAAACCAAGTATTATTGTAGCACACCGTCGCCTTGAAAACAAAGCAAAAGAAGCGGATAAAGCAGGTAAAACAATGATCCATTACCAGCCTGAATTTACACGCTCAATATTAGATGAACCAGAACAAACACAAGGACCAGTGTACAGATACAGCGACGAAGAACTGAACGAGTTCAGAGAACTGATAACAGGCCGCCTGGAAAGCGCCCGTAAAGAATTAACCTATTTACAAGGCTTAATAACACGTAAAGACGAAGCAGGTACTGAAGATACCGAAAACCGTTATGCCAATATGGAAGATGGTAGCGGTGCTATGGAACGCGAACAACTGGCCCAGCTGGCCAGCCGCCAGATCCAGTTTATCAACCACCTGGAAAAAGCATTGATCCGTATTGAGAATAAAACTTACGGTATCTGTCGCGTAACAGGTAAGCTGATAGATAAAGCGCGCCTTCGTGCTGTGCCCCATGCTACATTAAGCATTGAGGCTAAAAAGACGATGGCTAAATAATTTTAGTATTACTAATGAAGGCCGGTACATTTGTGCCGGTCTTTTTTTATTTACCGGTTTTACTATGCGGAGCATCTACAGGCTTTGATTCCGGCGATCCCTTTTGCCTGAACCATATAGATAGTAATACAATACTGGCAACAGATAAAAATTCACTTTGCCAGTTTTGGAATGATTCAAACCAGAACCTGGGTGAATCGATATAATGACTCCATATAGTACCGGGCAGTCCCTTATCAATCTGCTCTTCATTATAGTCCTTTAAGCTGCCATAAAAGTGCAGGCCAAAGGAAATAAGGAACAGTAGTACGAAAACAATGGTTAAAGAATTGCTGTAAAGCTTCAGCCATATACCGCCTTTACGTACAGGCCATGGCGCATCAGGTTTGGCTTCCGGTTCGCGATCTACTTCTTCTTTTTTATCCGGGTCTTTCGATTCTGAAGATCCTATTTGATAAAGCCTTACAGTTAGAAATACATACAACGCCATTTGCAAAAACTCACTTTCCCAGTTTTCAAATGTTGCTTGTATAAAGTGGCCGCTTTGCGCATATTCAACTATTGATAAGGGTGAGTGGCCCTCGTCCTTTTGTTCTTCATTCTTCTCCTGCATGCCGGTGAAGAACTGCCCCGCCAGAGAAAATAGCATAAGGAGTAACATGACTATGCTAAGGCCATTGCGTTTAAAGAATGGGTATTTTTTCTGTGTGCTCATATAAACACGTTTGATAAAACCGTGCCCCAGCTTTATTTTGCAGTATGAGTACTGCTGATAATTCGATACTTGGTTTAAAGATGCCTACCGACCCGCGTTGGGCCGATCTTGCTGCCGTATCGCTTGAAGAAATATTGACCGACCACGCTTTTTGCGAACAGAAAGCCGCTACGCAATGTATCTCGCTCATACAATTATACCCCGATAGGATTGCTTTGGTAAATGCATTGGCGCCTGTAGTTACAGAAGAGTGGGGCCACTTCCGTATGGTATGGGCAGAGATGAAGAAACGTGGTTATAAACTCACGCAGCAGCGCAAGAACGATTATGTCAACTTGCTCATCCAGTATTTACCCAAAGGCGGCTCACCCGATAATAGGTTGCTGCATAAGCTAATGATATGTGCGCTGATAGAGGCAAGAAGCTGCGAACGTTTCCGTTTGTTGTCAGAGCAACTGGAAGATGAAAAATTGCGTCAATTCTATTATAAATTCATGGTTTCAGAAGCTGGCCATTACCGTTTGTTTATTGATCTTGCTAATGAATATTTCCCTGCAGATGCTGTAAAAAAAGCCTGGCAGCAATGGCTCGATATTGAAACACAAGTGCTGCAGCAGTTAGCGCCATCGGGTAACAGGTTGCACTAGTTAACAATAATTTTGTGTATATTTGTTGTTGTATTATGGTGGTGTACAAAAGATGAGGATGTTGTTGTGCAATTGTTTTATTTGTTGTTTTTTGCTACAGTGGATAATTGTTATGTATTGATAATCAATTGTAACAGGCAGAAATAAAGCGCAACACAACAAAGTGCAACAATTGCTCATTCTGTATCTTTGTGTTATGTTTTATTAATATTGTACAATAATATTTGTACAATTGTACAAATTGTTTACTTTAGCAGTATAGCTCGCAAGGTTTATGCTAAAGAAAAGAGAAAATTCACTGGAAGGCAGGCAAGGCTCGCTCATCATGTATGTTGACATGAACAGCTTCTTTGCCAGTTGCGAGCAGCAGGATTTTCCTGAACTCCGAAATAAGCCGGTTGGTGTTATTACGCACGATAGTCCTTATTCCTGCATCATCGCCCCTTCAGGTGAAGCTAAAAAACTAGGGGTGAAAACAGGGATGCGCCTTAATGAAGCAAGGCTTCTTTGTCCGCAGATTATTCCTGTTACCACTCGTCCATACCGTTACCGCCAGTACCATGTAGCTATTATGAGTGTGCTGATGAAGTATTGCGATAAGGACAACGTACATGCTAAGAGTATCGACGAAGCGGTAATGAATCTTACATCTTACAAGCTGGTGTATAAAGACCTGTCCGCGCTGGTTAAGAACATCAAGGCCAATTTGAAAGAAAAATGTGGTGAATATGTGAAGTGTTCTATTGGTGTTGCACCCAACCAGTTTTTAGCCAAGCTGGGTACAGAGCTGCAAAAACCTGATGGCTTTATACAGATAACACCCGATAATATTGATGGCTACCTGGCTACGCTACAGCTTCAGGACCTGCCCGGTATAGCCCGTAACAATGCCCGCAGGCTGGTTATGATTGGTATTAAAACCCCGCTTGAAATGCGGCACTCTTCCGATGCCTTATTGCGTAAAGCTTTTGGTGGTGTGGTGGGCAACTACTGGCATGCGCGCCTCAATTTTAAAGAGGTGGATATGTATCAAAACACTTACCGTGCTATGAGTGCCACACGTACGGTAGGCCCGCAGCAGCGTAATAAAGAGTCGCTGGAAGGCCTGCTGATATCGCTGTGTACAAGGCTGGAACAACGCCTTGTAAAGCTAGGTGTGTTTTGCCGTGAGCTTCATTTCTCAATAGGCTATAAAGACAATACGAGCTGGGAGATCAAAATACGTTTTCCGGATATGACACAGGATGCTATGGAGATGCGCACATACATATATGATGCTATGCGAAAATTTGAAGAGCAACAAAATGTAGGCAGCATATTCAGGGAGAATACCTCGCGTATGGGTGTGGTAATATGGAATTTCGTTATCGACAAACTAATGCAGTATAGCCTATTCGATAACCGTATGCAAAAAGATAAAGTGCGTAAAACCATGTATGCTTTAAAAGATAAGTATGGGCGCGATATAGTACGCAAAGCATCGGAAACTATACAGCCTAATGAAATGAAAGATGCCATAGGCTTTGGTTCAGTGAAGGATCTGTATGAAGGGAAGAATTTCAATCAATTCCTGTTAGAAGAATAAAAACATGATAAATCAAATTGCTAACGACCGTTTTGAGAAAGGCAGGGGTGCCCAGTTCAACCCTAAGAACAAGTTTCTTAAGGGTGAATATGTGCAGGAGCATGTGGAGGCCATCGATGACTGGGAAGAAGAAGACCGCAAAACGGAATATATATTCGACGATAGTAAAACACTGGTTAATAAAGTAACCAGTCCTGATGTTGGGATGATGTATTCCGCTAATCCTTACCAGGGTTGCGAGCATGGTTGTATCTATTGCTATGCGCGCAATTCGCATGAGTATTGGGGGTATAGTGCGGGTGTAGATTTTGAAAGCAGGATAGTAGTAAAGAAAAACGCACCACAACTACTGAAGAAGTTCTTCGAAAACCCAAAGTGGGAGCCTGCTGTTATATCGCTATCGGGCAATACCGATTGCTACCAACCCATAGAACGCAAAATGCGCATTACCCGCAAGCTGCTGGAGATATGCCTGGAATACCGTAACCCGGTAGGCATACTCAGCAAAAATGCATTGGTGCTGCGCGACCTGGATGTAATACAGGAACTACACAAATATAATCTGGTTAGTGTATTCTCATCCATCACTTCTTTAGATGAAGACCTGCGCAGGGTACTGGAACCACGCACTGCCTCCTACAAGTCAAGATTGAAAGTAGTTGAAACCCTATCGAAACATGGCATACCTACGGGCATCATGAATGCACCACTGATACCTGGTTTAAATGATATGCACATGCACGATGTACTGAAAGCAGCATCGGAAGCAGGGGCTAAATGGGCCGGCTATACGGTTGTGCGTTTGAATGGTGCTATTGGTCCTATTTTCCACGATTGGTTGAACAAGACCTTCCCCGACCGGGCTGAAAAAGTATGGAACCAGATAAGCGCCTGCCACGAAGGTCATGTAAACGATAGCCGTTGGGGCAACCGCATAGTAGGCGATGGCAAGTTTGCTGAACTCATCAAAACACAGTTCAAATTATACTGCCGCAAATTCGGGTTGAACGAAACTCATCGCGAGTTGAATACTAAAGACTTCAGGAGGATAAGGAACAACCAGTTGCCTTTGTTTTAGTTTCCGTTATAAGCATCATATACATTCCAGAACCAGAAAATAGCAGGTATAATAAATGTCCACCACAGCAGGAAACTGGTTATACCACACACTACAAAGAAAAAGAGCGCACGGAATATATGGCCTTTAATGAGTTGGCCTAATCCCGGAATGAAGAATGATATAAGTGCTGGTACACCGTGCTTTTGTCGCATACAGTAAAAATAAGTAATCATTTCATTTTACCCAGATGGGTATGCTTAAAGCCTTCAAAATATTTCAGACCATAACCCATCATCCGGTCGAAAGAGGAATGCGCGAATAGTACTAACCCGGCAAATATTAGGTAATGGTTGCCTGTCATTAAACCAATAGCACCAACCACAATACCTACTGCTTTATGGTGAAAGAGATTGTAACCCATAGCACCTATACTGTTACCTGCCGAGTAGAACACCATACTGATATCAGGTGAAAGAAATAAAATAGGGTACAACCACCAGCTAAAATGGATATTGAGTAAAGACATCAGGTAAAATGAAATGGCCATCATGGCAAGCTCTTCAAGTTTCAGTAAGTTATTCATCGCTTTGTTTGTTTTGTTATCACAAAGGTGGGCAACATACTTACGCCTGCTCTTGATGTAGATCAAGAAATCAGCCAATGGCTTTCTTGCGTATACGGCTGAGTGTTTCAGGTGTCATGCCCAGCATAGAGGCAAGGTATTGCAACGGTACCTGGTTGAATAACTCGGGCTGAAAAGAATAGAAGCGCTGGTAACGTTCTTCAGCACTCATGGCCAGGTGGCTGAATACACGGTCTTCAATGGTTACAAAACATTTGGCAAGAAAAGCTTTCTCTATCTTATGCCAGTTGTTTATTACGTTGCCAAGATTTATATAGTCGCTTCTATCGATGGTGTACAGTTCGCAATCGCTTAGCGCCTGCATATTCCATCGGGCAGGTGTTTGGAAAATGAAAGAAGCGAGGTCGGTAAGAAAATAGCCTTTGTTCGATATCCATTGTGTTACTTCTTTATCATTCATCTGCACATATATACGCACCAGTCCTTCGCTAATAAAAGATAGCTGGTTACAAATACGGCCCGTCTTCAGCAGATAGTCTCCTTTACGTACTTGCTGTGGCTTAAAATAAGAAGCTATATCGGTGAGCTCTTGCTTTTCAGCCTCAAAATAGTTGCCTATATATTGTTCCAGTTCAGTCAAGAAGTATTTGTTTATATTAAGTAAAAGAGGTCCACAATGCAGACCTCCTTATTAAGATTACGCATTTTGATGTTATTGCTTTACAGCATCTGCGGTTTTCTTCCATGTCTTATCAACTTTAGCTAATTCATCTACTTTTTTCGATAAGTTAACAAGGAATTTAGGGCCAAAGTTTGAATTTCGTATTACTGCTTTTTTATGCTCAAACTGTATATCATAATTTAGTGGTGGTAGATCAGGTATCATATTGTCGTACTTGCCACAGGTATCTGCACGGTTGTTTTCAAATTCTTTGAATAGCGCTTTTACTTTATCTGCGCCTACATTCTTTTCGTATGTTCCTTCGTATTCAGTAAACATTTTGCTGGTATATACAACGCGGCCATCGCTGTAAAGGTCAACGGTATAAGACGGGCATTTGCCAAAGCATCCGCCGCGTGTCATGTTGAGCGATGTTATATGGCCGGCATCCATTGATATTGCATTGTTTTCTTTGGTTTGTGTGGTAGTACTACCGGTAGCATTGGTAGTAGCTTTTTTCTGTTGTGCACATGCTGTAAGTGCAATAGCTAACAACAGACTTATACCTAAAAGATTTTTCTTCATTTTTGTATATTTTTCAGTTTCAAAGATAGACAAGCGATACTATAGTAAGTTTAAAAATTATCAGAACAAATATGTTGCCAGTTGAAAACGAAGAAGAACTCCTATACCGCATAGCCTTAACATTTGTGAAGGACGTAGGTTTTAAACGCGCCCAGAACCTGCTGGCAAGGTTTGAAACGGCAACAGGTATATTTCAGGCATCTGCTAAAGAACTAAAGCAGATAGATGGTATTACCGAACCAAGAGCAAAGATGTTTCACAACGATGAAGTAATGAAACAGGCTGAGAAAGAATTAACATTTGTCAAAAAGCACGGCGTCTCTGTTTTATGGTACGGAGAAGAGAATTACCCTAAGCGGTTATTAGAGTGTTCTGATGCCCCCCAAATTCTATATTACCAGGGAAACGCCAACCTGAATGCTGAAAAGGTGGTGGCTGTTATAGGTACACGCAAAAACACTGAATATGGCCACCGCCTTACTGAAGAGCTGGTGAAAGGATTGGATGATTATAAAGATATACTGGTGGTAAGTGGCCTGGCGCATGGTATAGATTCAATTGCACATAAGCAGGCAGTACATTCCGGCTTGCCTACAGTTGGGGTTATGGGTAATGGGCTCGACCGTATCTATCCTGCTAATAATAAAAATTTATCGAAGGAGATGTTACAGAACGGAGGCTTACTTACCGAATTTACATCGGAAACAACACCGGAGCGACAACATTTCCCCATGCGCAACCGTATAGTGGCAGGCATAAGCGATGTAACCGTTGTAGTGGAAAGTGATATAAAAGGTGGCGCTATGATAACGGCCCGTGTAGCATCGAGCTATAACAGGGAAGTTGCAGCTTATCCCGGCAGGGTTTTCGATAAGCATTCTTCAGGCTGCAATGAGCTGATACGTACCAGTATTGCAGGTATGATAACAGGCGCTACAGACTTGCTTGAACTGATGAACTGGACGGCTGCACCTAAAAAGAAAGCAGTGCAAAAACAACTCTTTATACAGCTAACTGATGATGAACAAAAAGTCATCAATCTATTGCAAACTAAAGATTCTGTACATGCCGATGAACTGTTAAATAGTACCGGTATCAATAATTCACAATTAGCAGCAACGTTATTACAACTGGAAATGCAGGACTTAATAAAGGCAATGCCGGGCAAGCATTATAGGATCAATTATTAATTGGCCTTACTACGCAAACACTCCGTTTATTACCATTTTCTCAACAGGGTTGTTGCCAAAGTCGTAAGGTATGTATGCTAAAGACGGCATCGGTTTAGTAACGATGAGATTGGCTTTTTTGCCGGGGGCGATTGTGCCAATTTCATCCTGCAATTCCATAGCTGCAGCGCCATTCAGGGTTACGGCATTAATTGCTTCTTCAGGTGTCATCTTCAGTTGCGTGCAAGCTAGTGTAAGCAACAAAGGCACGTTACCCGATGGACAAGTACCGGGGTTATAATCGGTAGCAAGGCATACCGGAAGGTCGGCATCTATTATTTTACGTGCGGGTTGGTATTGTATACCTAAGAAGAATGCAGCGGCAGGTAGCAGGGTAGGAATAGTATTGCTGTTACGCAATGTTTCTATCTCGGCTTCACCTACACATTCAAGGTGGTCAACACTAACAGCATTGTGCTTTACACCTACTTGTACACCACCTGAATAGTGCAATTGGTTAGCGTGTATCTTAGGTTTCAGACCATATTTAGCCCCAGCTTCCAAAACCCTTTCTGTTTCTGCAACACTGAAAAAACCTTCTTCACAGAATGCATCTATATAATCAGC
>CAMLFX010000085.1 GCA_946479435.1 uncultured Sphingobacteriales bacterium
TTAAAAACCCTGACCCGGTTTTGAATACGAAACCTTTGATTAACTCATAAGCCAAACAATTTTTTAAAATTTATACCTTAGCGCCGTTATAACGCTCACTGTAGTTCCCCAGCAAATGAAGAAAGCTATTAAACAGCTTATTAAGAAAATACCGATCGCATTTACCAAAAACCAGCAATACGACCGGCAAACGCAAAAAATAATAGCACGGGTTTGTGGCCCTGATACAAACTGTATCGATATAGGCGCACACAAAGGTGAGGTACTGGATATTATGCTGAAGCATAGCCCCAATGGCATACACTACGCGTTCGAGCCCATCCCCGCTTTATTTGAAGACCTTAAAAGGAAATATACAGCCAACAGCAATTGTAAGATATATGATATAGCCCTAAGCAATAATAAAGGAACTTCTACTTTCAACTATGTAATATCCAACCCGTCTTATAGCGGCCTGGTAAAACGCAAATACGACCGCGATAACGAGCAGGATACCAGTATAACCGTAAAAACAGACCTGCTGGATAATACATTGCCCGAAATATACATACCGGGGTTGATAAAAATTGATGTAGAAGGGGGCGAATTGCTGGTATTGCAAGGCGCTGAGCAAACTATAAAAAAACACAAGCCTGTTATTATATTCGAGCATGGGCTGGGTGCATCTGATATGTATGGCTCTACACCCGATAAGGTTTTTGATTTATTGCACAGTTGTGGTTTGAATATATCGGTTATGAAACACTGGCTTAGTAATAAGGCGCCACTTACCTTGAAAGAATTTGAAAATATATATAAAACAAATTCTGAATATTATTTTATTGCTCATCCATAGGTGTTTTTCCCCCAATTACTTGCATCCTTTTTTGCAGATAATTATCTTTAGGCAGCTTACCAATATTTACAGTGCTTAAAAAAACTTCTATAATCGCTATCTTATTCTTCGGCGTGCTCATCATGTCGTGCCAGCAAGTACAGAATGAACAAGAAATAGTACTTGACCCCGCCCCGGTCTTCAAAACTATACTTGATCGCGCAGTACAGTTTAGCGACTCTAACCGGAACGAAGCCTCTTTTCATTATGTCGATTCTGCATTTGACGCTAATAAGGATAAAATGACTGTTGTAGATAAGTTCTTTTACTACAACTTTTACTTCACTACTTACCACCGTTCAGGCAACCAGAAAATGGCGCTGCAATATGCTGACAGCATGCTTATTGAAGCTAATAAAAAGGGCAGAGATAACAATAAAATGCTTGCCGAGGCCAACTATGCCAAGGGGGACGCATATTTTGCTCGGTCTCAATATGAAGAAGCTTATTATTACACCTACCTGGCTAAAACACAGGTACGTCACAATCTCGACTCTTGCGGTATCAGCGACTATAACTACAGGCTTGGGATGATTCTGTATAAGCAGGTACGTTATGCTGAAGCTGCCAAATCTTTTAAAGAATCATACAGCCAGTCGGATGTGTGTCGTGATGTATTTCTTTATTTCTACCGACGGCAAGAGTTGCTTGATAATATTGGCATCTGCTACGTTAAGCTAAAGCAGCCCGATTCAGCATTGTATTACTTTCAGTCAGCCATCAAACATGTAGAAGGTGGCAAGAACAATTACCCTGAAAAAAGCCCTACTGTTTTCCTGGCTGCGCTTGGCGTAATATATGGCAATATGGGTGATGCTTATAGGGATAAAGGACAATTAGATTCTGCAGAGCATCTGTATAAGAAAAGCATCCGGATAAACAGCTCCGTGTATTTCGACAATTTGGATGCGCAATACACACGCATCAAACTGGCCAAGCTTTACCTTGATAAAGGTGAAAAGGAACGTGCCATGCTGGTACTTAATTACGTAGACACCATTCAAAACCAGAAACTACATCGGGATGCTAATATAGACAGGCAGTGGAATAATTTAATGTGGCAGTACTATGAAGCCCGCCAGGAACCGGCTGTAGCTTTTACGTACTTAAAGAAGTATACCGCTTTAAAAGACTCTTTAACCAACTTTACGCAATCATTTATCCAAACAGATGTAAGTGAACGCTTTAAAAATATGGATAAAGAGTACGAGCTACTTTTGCTTGAAAGGAACAACAACCTTACACGCAGTTATCTTATGCTGTCTATAATGGCCGGTATATTGGTTTTTATTATCCTGATACAGCTATACCTCAACTGGCGAAAATCGAAGAAAAACATTACAGTACTTACCCAGCTTAATGATCATATCAAAGCACAAAAACAAACGCTGGAACATGCTAATAATGAAAAAGACAGGATACTGCGTGTAGTAGCGCACGATGTACGTAACCCTATAACTGCAATATCGGCCCTATCCGAATTCTTGAAACTTGACGCAGCGAACCTGACCCCCGATCAACAGGAATACATTACGCTTATCAGCGAAGCGTGTAATAATGCATTAACGCTCACTAAAGAAATACTGGATGCTGCCAGTTCAAAAGAAACAGACCTGCTCACTAAAGAATGGATAGATATTAATACACTGCTTACCAATAGTATCTCGCTATTGCGTTTTAAAGCTGCAGATAAAGAACAAGAATTAAAGCTAACGCTGCCCAAAGAACCCATTACCATATACGCCGACAAAGAAAAAATATGGCGGGTTATAAACAACCTCGTGGTAAATGCCATTAAGTTTAGCAATCAGCACGATACTATAGAAATTGCCGCTAGCAGGGAAAAAGATACACTTACCATAGCAGTAAAAGATAATGGTATAGGCATACCCGAAAAATACAAAGACAAAATATTTGAAATGTTTACCGAAGCCAAACGTAGTGGCACGGCCGGTGAAAAGTCTTATGGCCTTGGGTTATCCATCTCACAAAAAATAATAAAAGATCACGGCGGCGTAATAACTTTCAATAGCACAGAAGGCAACGGCACCACCTTCTATATTACACTGCCTGTAAACAAAGGCATTATTTAGTGGCAATATGTTTTAGCTGGTTATATTTGTCAATATATTCTCATAGTCTTTCGGCATGTCCAAAAAAATAATTTCAGCCTTTTGCATCCTATTATCTATTGCAACAGGTATTGTATTCCTGTATTCTGCCTATACAAAGGTTTTCACCATCGAAAGTTTTGAAACTTTCCAATTTACCATAGCCGAGTATTTACACTTCCCCTGGGTTTTGTCAGCAATTTTTGCAGCATTCATGATAGGGGTGGAAGCAGCTTTAGGTGCACTGTTGGTATTTAATTTGTACGGCAAAACAAAGTGGGTGCTAAAGGGCGCAATAGCACTGCTTGTAGCTTTTAGTATATACCTTATTTTCTTATGGGCAAAAATGGGCAACGATATCAATTGTGGTTGCTTTGGCGATGCCATTTGGATGTCACCGTCGGCTTCACTTATTAAGAATGTAGCTTTAGCAATTGCAGTTATCATATTAATACTTTTTCATCGCGGCCTTATATTCAAACGCAGCAATATTCTTATATGGGCTATTACGCTCAGCATTATAGCTATCCCCTTCTTTATGTATCCCCTACCCGATACTGAACCCCAGTGGATAAAAAAAGATCGTCATCAAATCGATCTGTCGTCCCTATACGCACCGGGAAAAACCGATGCACCCAAAACAGATCTTACCAAAGGGAAACATGTAGTTGCTTTTATGAGTCTCAGCTGTCCTCATTGCAGGGTTGCCGCTTATAAGATGCATGTCATGAAATTGAAAAATCCTTCTCTTCCTTTCCATATAGTGCTTGCCGGTAAGGATATGTATTGGAAACCTTTCTTCGAACAAACCCAAGCAACCAACATACCTTATACGCGCCTAGATGCTGATACATTTACCGGGCTTGTGGGTTATAGCTGGCCTGTCATTTATTTGCTAAATAATGGTTGGATTGAGGCCCAAACAAACTATGTGCAAATGGACCAAACGCAGATAGAGCAATGGTTACAGGCTACCAAACATCAATAGACATATTACCCATACAAATATCTGATTTTCAGGGTAGTTTTAGGCTGTCATTTTTGGCTTAATATTTGTTGTTGTTCTAATTACCATTTATCTTACAATTGTTCTTTAGCTATTGTGTGGTATTGAAAACATAGAATAACATTTTTTCAACAGACCTAACTATTAAGAAGATGTCGTATAAATTGCCCTTGAAAAAAACGGAAGAAAAACCCAAATGGATTACCGCAACCCTGATTTGCATTTATCTCTTAGTTGCCGTTTTTATTTTCTTTAATAGCTAACCTGTATTCAAAAAAAGCAAGGTTCAATTACCTGAAATATTTCTTAAGCTTTAAAAATTGTTTCTCGAACAGGTAATAGGAGACAACGCTGCAAATAATAGTTAGAAGCAGCGACATTAAAAAAAAGGCCAAAGCAACCAGAGGATTATCCAGCCCCCAGCCTCTGCTTTTAAATACTTGTTTCAGTAAGTTAATTACAAGCGTATGATACATATACAGGCCGTATGTGTACACCCCTAGCCTGCTCATCCAATTACCATCCGGTATCTTTATACTATTCCTTTCAGGAATAATAATCAACAACAACCCGCTAAACAACGCCCCTAATAAAGTTGTGGGTAATATAAATTGTCCATCAGTTTTAAGTTGCGAAAAAATAACTACCGCAACCACTACTGCAACAATAAAGCAAATCTTAACTGTATGCGAGATACTGTTTAGTATTGCATTAACCTTTGCTTTATTATCTATAAGGGCTAATGCAGGCAGCGCACCAAATGCAAACAGGTCAATATTTGTAAATAAATCGCTGGTAGGTATATTGTATTGCACATACAGGCAACGGCAAGCTATACCCAGCATTAGAAATACATACATACAATTCCGCATCGTTTTCAAACTTGCAAAGTACATCAGCAGACCCCATGCTATATAAAAATGTTCTTCAATACACAGCGACCACATTACCGACAATGGAGATACATTGGCATGTGTATGTGTAAACATCATCATGTAGTTTTCAAGGAAAAACATCGATGCCCATAGTCTTGGTTCATATCCTTCCCCCGATGAAGAAAGGTGCAATACATGGCTTAGTAAGTATGGCGTTGTATAAGCCACCAGTACCATCAGGTAGTACAATGGCCATATACGCAGTATTCTGCGCGCAAAGAATTTTTTAAGTGCAATAGTACCTGTTCTGTGTTTTTCCTCGCCAACTATATAAGTTATTAAAAAACCACTCAACACAAAAAAGAACATTACCCCTATTCCACCACCGGCCCTTAGTGTATTGAACCATGGCCATGCTATTATAGGTGTATGTAACAAAAACACCTTAAAAAAAGCAAGGAAACGTAGCGCATCAAACGTATGAAAGTGGTACCTGCCGGCACCACTTTCTGTTTTAATATTTTCTGCTGCCACCATATTATTCTTGCGCAGGCCCTTCCAGCTCCTGCATTCTCAATACTATTTCGTTGTATTGGTTCATGGCACGCTGGGCATTTTGCGCATCACCCTTAGCCTGGTATAGCGAAGCCAGTATTTGATAACGTTGGGGGTCTGAAGGATCTATTTCACCCGCCTTGTTAAGCACGCTTATAGCTGCATCTATTTGATTGGAATAGGCTAATGCTATTGCATATTCATTCATCACATTTTCATCTTGCCCGTTTGCTGCTATATATTCAGCATATTTTTGCGCCGCTGTTGTATAGTCTTTTTTTTCCATTGCTTCGTAAGCTTCTACACCCGCTTTACTTTTATTACGGAATATTGCACTCAGCGGCACACCATCTATTTCAAATATTTTCACCGTATTGGCAGATGGCCATTTATCATCCTGCATTTGCTGTGCAGGTACATATCTGGGGTAAGCTATATAGTAATCCCAATTAAGGTGATAGCGCTCTCTATACCTTCCGTAATTATAGGTTAGCCAGCTTGTATCTTTCTCAAAATATTTATCAATACCTGCCATGTTCGATAATACAATGACTTTTCTGCCCGGTATTGGCTTTACATTTTTATGTATCCAGTCAGCTGCCTGCTTATCAGTGTTTTGGTAGTAGTCAATGTCATAATATCCATACGCACCTTTTACCCCACCCTGTAGTTCGTTAAAATAAACATATTGGTTGGGGTGTGATCTTGCCGTCCATACTATTGCTGGCAGCAATGCGATAAGTGCTATAGCAAAAGGTATTAGTTTAAGTTTTTCATTTTTTATAAAGCTTGCTATAATATCGATGCACAAAGCTGCCATGATAACCCATGCGGGATAAACGAAAAATACATGTCGCCAGGTATCGTAAACCGAGGAATGTTTATATACCATATACAGCAGTGGAAAAACAGCGCTGAATATAACCAGGCCTACTGCAAAAAGGCCATAACGGTTGATAGCAGGTTTTACCAGGAGGACAAAAGCAGCTGCTCCGGCAATTACTATCAATGGACTGGTCATAATGATCCACTTAAACTCATAAAACCAAGGCAAAGCGTTGTTCGACCAATATTCCCCATCGAACAGTACCCTCAATATTACCGAACGGTTGGTCATTTCTTTAAGAGCTACTAATGGATTAGCTAATGGCGACTGCAAGCCCCAGGGCCATGCAAACAATGCCACTATATACCCGCATATAAGCGAGACAACAAGCGCTATAATAGCTTTTTTAAATAGCTTATTATTATTTGCCTTAAACTGCTCCCTAAACGTTTTATTTATCAGGTAGTAAATAAAACAGAATAGCCCTACATAAGCCAATAGTAATATGCCACCTGCAGCACGTACACCGAACGCTATGGCAAAGCCAGCAGCAAGGCCAAGCGTATTTCGCCATAGTTTAGCAGGCATATCCTGCAGCATAGCCACCATAAAATACAAGCCAATAATAAAGCCGCTTGCAAATGGTATATCCTTAGGGTTGTTCATGCTTTCACCAAATATGCGTGGTGAAAAGAAAATGAACAATAGTGCAAGCGTCGCCACAATCCATTTGCCACTCAGCCTCCGTGCAAGCAGTCCTGTAAATATCATTAATAATGCACCAATTAGGGCATTAAAAAAGTGCCTTAAATTATTATGATCAATAGAAGGGAACCAGCGGTGCAATATCTCCATACCAAAATCGAAAAGCCCACCGTAATATTCCATACCCTGGTATTGCAACGATTTACCTGAGTAATCTAATGCCTGCTGATTACCATTTGCATAGTAGTCGTATATATTCTGTCCATATTCCTTTTGCAGCCATTCATCGCCCGATTGCCCGTAATCTTTACTCAGCAATGCCATCAATATAACTATAGCTATAGAAAGTATGATAAATACTTTCCTCCAAATTGCTTTATTCTGCTCTTGTTGCAAGGGAAGTTGCATCATAGGTAGATCCTTTATTGAAATAATTTTTGTTGTGAAAATGCTTCGCTAAAATAGTTCAAATAGCTATCAAACAATTATCTTCGCCAACATAGTTTTAAAATTTTATGCGTGTACAACGCATTATAAATTATGCAGTCTGAAATACATACTGAGTTTGACAACGATGAGTTTTCAAAAGCATACCCCGATGGTATACAAAACGACTTTTGGAATACTGCCCGCAATAAGATCATTCTGCACTACCTTAACAAGTACAAGCTAGATAATATATTGGATGTGGGTTGCGGCCGCGGTATTGTTACGGGATACCTGCAGCAGCACGGCAAGGCAATAACAGGTGTTGAACTTGGCAATACTAAACCCATAAGTGAAGGCTTGAGCATCTATTACCATACCGATGCAGTCACCTTACCTATTGAGATACGCAGCAAGGTGCAGACCATCATGTTCTTAGATGTGATTGAGCATATAGAACATCCGGTAGATTTCATACGTGGGCTTATACCGGCATTCCCTAACCTTACACACTTGCTGATAACCGTACCTGCACGTAAAGAGCTATGGAGCAACTACGATGAGTACTATGGCCACTTCAGAAGATATGACCTTGATATGATGGCGCAAACTATCAAAGAGCTGGATATGCAGGCGCTTACCAATACCTACTTCTTTCATAGCCTGTATATGGCCTTCAAGCTAAACAACGCCGTGAAGAAGGAACGCAACACTACTTTACACCCACCTAAAGGAAGCTTAGCTAAAGCCGTACATGGCCTTATAGGCTGGGGCCTTTACCAGGAAGCACTACTGCTACCACGCAACACGGTGGGCACCTCTGTGCTCTGTGTGGCCAAGGTCAGGTAGGCGGCGGGGGCCCGGCCCTGAGGACAAGACATAAAAAAAGCAACGGTAATACCGTTGCTTTTTCTTTAATGCTAAGTAGTTATTAACCTTCTTGTTGTTCACTACCTTCAGTAGCAGGAGCTTCAGCAGCTTCTTCGTTACCTTCAGAAGTTTCGCTTGCAGTAGAAGCAGCAGCTTTAGCAGCCATCTTTTCTTCTACACGGCGTACCGACTCACTCATTGCAGCATGACGCTTGTCGTTTTTGTGCTGGCGGTGTGTTTCTTCACGTTTTGCTACCACTTGTTCGTGCTCAGCATTCCATGATTCAAACTTTTCCCAGGCTGCTTTTTCATCAAACAGACCAAGATTTACACCACGCATCAGGTGTTTCAGGAACAATACACCTTTAAACGAAAGGATGCGGCGGCAAGTATTAGTTGGTTGCGCACCGTTTTGCAGCCAATGCAATGAACGTTCGCGATTGATACGAACAGTTGCAGGGATGCTTAGTGGGTTGTATGTACCCAGTTTTTCAATAAATTTACCATCGCGCGGAGCTGTACTGTTAGCTACTACGATGAAATAAAACGGGCGTTTTTTAGACCCGTGGCGTTGAAGACGAATTTTAACCGCCATAAATAATAAAAATTATTTGCGTTAACAATAAAATAAGGATTGCAAATTTAAGCAATTACCATTAACAATCAAGTGGGTAACTGCATAATTTGTTAAAAATTTGGTAAGAACTTCTACTTTTTAGCTACTATCACTATGCCCCAGGCCATGTGCCTGAAGCCTGGAAGCTTAAGAAGCAATGTATCCAGTGCTTTCAGCGGTTTAAACCACCAGCCGATACGCGATTCTTTCTCTTTAAAAATATGCTTCCAATAGCGCACTTTATTAGGGCTCAACCTGCGAACCAGGTAATAATTGAGAAATAACCATAATGTGGTAAACCAAAACTCCCTGTGCTCTACCTTAGAAAAATACTTACGATATAGCTTCAGTATATCGAAGCCTACCGGCATTTCATCTATTGTACGTACTTCCATTGCCATACGACGATAAACATTAATAACCGGGTTATACCTCAATGGGTCCCATGTCACTAATGTGCCACCTGCCTTCAATGCGCCATGCATGGTTTTTATCCAGTAATCCTGGTCAACCTGCGGTACGTGGTGTATCAGGTTAGCACAATGTATTATATCGAAGAAATTCTCGTACAGGTCCAGCTTTTCAATTGGCGCTATCATCAGGTTCAGCTTCACGTTGTACTTAGCTGCCAGCTTCTCAGCGAATTCGCCCATTTTAGGCGATATATCGTTGTAATATACCTCGGCACCCTGCAAAGCAAAGTAAACCGAGCTTTCACCCAAACCCGCACCTACGTCCAGTATCTTTTTGCCTTTGATATCACCCAATTTGTTCATGATATGGGTGTTTTCCATAGCCACGAAACTTTCAAAAAGCGTTTCCACGTCAATGTCATCAACATTTTCAGATAATGCCCATTCATCATGAAACGCCTCTTCGCGTTTTAATAGATCTTCAACACTTTCGTTGTGATTGCTCATTGTATTCTAAGTACTGTGTATGATATGCCGTGGCCGGCTTGTTTTTTCAAATATATATTAAAACGCTTTGCTTTTACCTTTTGCCAAATGGCATACCGCCACCCATACCCGGCATACCCATGCCCGGCATCATGCCACGCATTTTGCCCATTTGCCCCATCATCTGGCGCATTTGCTCAAATTGCTTCATGAAGGCATTCACCTCGGCAATGTCCTTACCACTTCCCTTAGCTATACGCTTGCGGCGGCTGCCATCAATAGCATCGGGGTTGCTGCGCTCGTAAGGGGTCATTGAATTGATGATAGCTTCGATACCTTTAAATGCATCGTCCGATATATCAATATCCTTTATCGCCTTACCTACACCGGGTATCATTGCCAACAGGTCTTTAATGTTACCCATCTTTTTTATCTGCTGCAGCTGGTCTTTAAAGTCTTCAAAGTCGAACTTATTGGCACGTATCTTTTTCTCCAGTTTCTTAGCCTGTACTTCATCGAACTGGGCCTGCGCACGCTCCACAAGGGTGGTGATATCGCCCATGCCCAATATACGCTGCGCCATACGCTCAGGGTAGAATACATCCAGCGTATCGAGCTTTTCGCCCATACTTACAAACTTGATGGGCTTGTTTACCGTGTACTTAATAGATAAAGCCGCACCACCACGTGTATCACCATCGAGCTTGGTAAGTACCACACCGCTAAAATCGAGACGATCGTTGAAGGCCTTTGCTGTATTCACAGCATCCTGACCCGTCATTGAATCGACAACAAACAGTATTTCGTGAGGGCTAACTGCCGATTTGATATTGGCGACCTCGGTCATCATCGCTTCGTCGATAGCCAAACGGCCCGCCGTATCTATAATGACTATGTTATTACCATTTTTCTTAGCCTCTGCAATAGCGTTCTGCGCTATCGATACCGCATCTTTATTTTCAGCCTCAATATAAACCGGCACCTTTATTTGCTCACCCAATACCCTAAGCTGCTCCATGGCCGCCGGGCGGTATATATCGGCAGCTACCAGCAGCGGCTTTTTATGTTTTTTGCTTTTCAGGAAGCTGGCCAGCTTACCACTGAAAGTGGTTTTACATGAACCCTGCAAACCGGCTATCAGTATAACCGTAGGTGTGCCTGAAAGATCGATCTCGCTTTCGGTGCCCCCCATCAGTTCAGCCAGTTCGTCCTTCACTATTTTCACCATCAACTGGCCCGGAGATACGGCCGTCAGTACCTTTTCACCGGTAGCTTTGTCCTTTATCCTATCGGTAAGTTCTTTGGCTATTTTATAGTTTACGTCGGCATCGACCAATGCACGGCGTATATCTTTAATAGTGCTGGCTACGTTTATCTCGTTTATCCTACCCTCACCTTTCAGTTGCTTGAGGGCCGAGTCTAATTTCTCACTTAAATTCTCGAACATATTAATATCCTTATTAAAATAACAGGGCTGGCAAAGTTAATAGTTTAGTCAATTGGTTGAATACGTTACTGCGGGTTAATTTGGGTAAACCAGCAACATGACTTGTAGTTTTTCCATATACGTTGTTCAATTTTGTTGAAAAAAATAAAAAATAAAAAAAAATCCAACCGGTTGCAGTTGGACGAATGAGGCTAAAAGGCTTATTAGAAAGGGATTTACAGGAAAAATGCTTTATCATAATTTACATACGTTGTTCAATTTTGCTATAAATGTCTTAGTAGCTAAGATGATTTACTAACCCGAATAATATACAAGACAAATATACAACAAAAAGAAGTGAAAAATACTACTCGTTGTTAATACCGTATATCTTATCCAACTCAGGTAGCCGCTTTTTATATGCTTCCACATTCCACTTAATATTCCAATAATCAACATAAATACTCAGTGGTTCCAGGCCTATTGCCGCCCTGCGTTTATCTACATTATCAGGATCGCTAAGCGGTGCTACATAAAATTCATCCATTACCATGGTACCACCTATCTGTGTACCATAAAGCTGTCGCTTACCGGTACCCAGTAATACCCTATCTTCCAGCAGCGCCAAATTTTCACCTTGTACTTTACCGTCTTTCACCGCTTGCCTTACTAGTGGCAGGTACTTTAGCTGTGTATCGATACCTGCATGCTGAATGACCCAAAATGGTGTATTGCTGCCTGCCTTGCCTACTGCTTCAGGTGCAGGCCAGCCATGCCTATTGAGAATAGCCGATACTTTAATAATATTAATAGAATCTTTTTGATTCATAAGCGCAAACAAACGTCCACTTTCAGTTCTCAACATCGCTGTATCAGTTGCATATTTATTGCGAACACCCTCCAGTTCTTCGCGCACCGATTGGTCATCGTGCATTATTATTGCCAATTCTGCAGCAAGAGAAGAATCGTATTGTGCATAAGCACCGCAGTAAAGGATTGAACAAAAGACCAGCAACAATAAGTGTTTCATCTTTTAAAGATAATTGCTAACTAATCAGCAGTGAACAAATTAACAAGCCCGCATCAATAATCTGATGCGGGCTTGTGTTATCAACTTAACCTATTACTCTTATTTTATGCTCCTGTCGCTTGGGTTTTGCGGCATATTAGGGTTGGTAGTATTGGGGCTTGGCGGATTACCCGGCTGCGGCGGCGTACCTATTGGTGTACTGCCGGGCAGTGTAGTGCTTCGGGTTGGGGCTACGTTTTGTGATGTAGTTGGCGTAGCTGGTGTTGTATTCAAGCTTCGTGAAGTATCGGCAGGGCGTGTTTGCAGGGTACGCTGGCCACTCAATACGCCATTCTGTTGCTGTGTTTGCGCATTAGCTACTGAAAAACAGGCTATTATAGTGGCAAACGCTAAAACTAACTTTTTCATCTTATTCCTTTCTTTAGTGTTAATAATGGTTGCTAAGAGCAACTTTCACTATTGAAGGGTAAAAATGATGCCTTAAAAGGAGAGCAAGTGTTAAGCAAAAACCTTAGACTGGATTCTAAACTCATTACTTTCCACATGTGTCATATGTATGAAATAATAATTACAATAAATGTAATTTGCGATAAATTATAAGATGTCTGTTTTAGAACATATTGTGAGCTCAGAGTTATATTGGCTAATCAAACCTATATTATATATTATTTTAATTGGATCAGGCATAGCAACTTTTGTAATTCCCACTTTTAGAAACAATAAAATGATGAAGCAAGGTCGGCCTTTCACACGGCCTCTCTTAACTAAATGGTGGAGAAATCTTGCTTTTTACGGAAGGTTGTTTGTATTTACTGTAGTTATTTCAATAATTACTGGACTGCTACTATCAAAGTTGGATAATACTGAAAATGAAATAGCTGCCAAGAAAGATGCAGAAACTAACGAGAAACATTTAGATGAAATACTATCTAATAAATTACAATTCCAAGCACAGAAAGACAGCATAACCAGAGTATTTTCAGACAGACTTGCTATTGAACGAAGTAATTCTCAAATAAAAACTTTTAATGATTCAATAAATAGGACAAATACCCTTGTTAGGGAAGGCAAATTAGTTAATGAGAAACTTACAGCACAGCTTGATGGTGCTCATAAAGAAAACACACTCCTCCAACAAGAGTTGAATAGCCCAGTTATCGAAGAAACTAAAAGTCCGGGAATAAATTTTAATCCAATCTTACTATATGATAGCAGTAGAAATTCTTTTACCTATTGGATGTATTATGAAAATATCGGTAAAGGTAAAGCTGAGAAAATAAGAATCAGCGTTCATGTATTCGATATAAATCCAAACACTTATTTAGGAAAAACGGAAGGAACATATGAAGACACTACAACCATATTAGATGAAAGAGGAATTGCTGCAAAAGCTGTATTCCCAATTTCTGGGGCAACGCCTTATTATTTACTTCTAAAAATCAGATATAAAAATCATTTCGGTAAAGAAATGACACCCTTTTTAAAAGTCTATTATGTAGATCAAGCATACATAAATAGGCCTATTCCTAAAGTAAAAACTGTTACTGCTGATTTAATTAAATCACTATCATATCGATTAAATTTGGATTAATCCTATAATATATCTGCAAGAAGGCGAATCACATTATTATAACACCACAAGTTAAATATTAAGTGCACGCCTATCAATATGTTCGATAAACAAAAACGCCACCCTAAAGGATGGCGTTTCTTAATATCAATTATTTAGAAAAAATTACATTTTCCATTGTTTGGTTTTGAAGCGCTCGCTTACAAC
>CAMLFX010000086.1 GCA_946479435.1 uncultured Sphingobacteriales bacterium
ATATAATCATAACTTGAAGCCGATATTAACCTCCTCCAGGATACTGTTGCAGAGTTAGGAGCAAGATCGGTAACAGTGAAGCCCGATGGAGCAGTACATGGAGGATATGTAGTGAAAGCATAGTTGACCCATGCTGAAATACCTGAGAAACCGGTACCACCCGAATTACACTTGTTACGCACGTGCATGTAATAAGTTGTATTAGGCGTTAAACCGGTAAGGCTAATACTAGTAGATGTTGTAGGCGTAAGTGTAGCTGTTGAAGCGGGGTCGGTTGCAGTTTGATTAACTACGTATTGGTAGCCAAATGAGCCGCTAACACCCGTCCAATTGATTGTAGCTGTGGTAGAGGTAAGACCCGTAGTTGTAAGGTTGGTTGGCACACCACAAGGGGTATAGTTTTCAATCGCTACATCATCCATATGCGTATCGTTGCCATAGGCTGTGGTAGCTTTAAAAATTATGTAGTTAGTAGTGCCTGTAAAGCTACCCGGCACCTGGAAAGAATATTGGTACCAGCCGGCTGAACTAACGGTAGGAGATAAACCCATTGCCCTGTTAACAGTACCAAGCGATGTACCGCCACTACTTGTAGCTGAAGTATTTACAAAAGCTTCGATCCTGTCGCCCGAGCTATTATATCCTGACTCGCGATAAACCCAAAAAGAAACCACTTTAACACCGGTGCTTGAAGCGAAATTAATAGCTGGCGTAACTAATTCAGTACTACCTGAAGAATATGACCATGAGTTGAACTTAGCCATACCTGCACCACTGTGAGGTGTAATACCTGACGGAAAGCTGGAAGACGTAACACGGCTCCACATGAAACCGCTCGATGAACTCCTTGTCCATCCAGTAGGGGGAAATGTTGTATTATCAAAACTCTCAGAAAACAATATCTGAGCGCTACCCATTAATGGCATTGATAGCATCGCCATTAGGAAAAATGCATAAAACTTATTCATAACACGATATAAACTAATTGGTTAACAATAGAGGTATATTGCAAAATAGCCATTAATAAAGCACAGGAAAACGATTCAAATCACTTTTAATACGCTTTTAATTGAAAGCGAATATTTTTTAACTACCCTTTAATTTAGGGGCAACATTTCCATGCCAATAGCTGTTAATATTTATTGAAAAAGTGGACCCATTTGCATTATCGTAATTTTTTTAGTTTATTTGATTTGAAATCAGCATAATCGATGAAACAAATACTTGCATTTTCTGTAGTAGTACTTTTGATGGCCTCTTGTAAAAAAACAGAACAACACTGTTGGGTATGTACACAAAGCCGTACTAATTACGATGAAGACAGAACACCTACTACCGTTGTAGATTCCACTTACCTGTGCGATATGACGGCAGAAGAAATACACGTGCGCGAAAACAGGTACCAGGCCAGGGAACTGCTAAATGTAACCTACGGAGACATGCATTGTGTAGAAAATGACAATTAATAAATCAGTTATACTTATACGAAACAGCGCGATGATACGCGCTGTTTTTTTATTGAATTAATATAGCAATTTTACAACCTGATCATCATTACTTGCAGTACTCAACAGACACCAGTAAAAAACGCATTATATTTACCAAAAACATCCCTATATGAAAAAGTTCAGCTTCCTGTTATTCCTTATTGCATTAGTATCGGTTACCTGCTATGCGGGTAAAAGAGATATGAAAAAAGATAAAACACCTAAACACAGTAAGAATAAAAAAGCTGAGCTGCAAGAAACACGCTGGCGCCTTACTGAAATAGATGGCAAACCTGTTGCCCAAGGCGACAATCGCAATGAGCCATTTATAATGTTTGCTAAAAAAGGACGGCTTGAAGGGAATACAGGCTGCAACGGACTAGGTGGCACTTACGACCTGGGCAGATTTGATGCTATAAAAATAGAAGCTGTAAGCACTAAGATGGCCTGTCCCAACATGGCAGGTGAGGCTTACATGAACAATGCCCTGACGTATGCTAATAGGTATATGATAAATGGCCAATATTTATTGCTGTACAACGACAACCTGCTGCTGGCACTTTTCGAAGCGGAATACCCGGAATAAAATATTGAGGAGCATACATTCATGAAAAAGGTATCCCGCAAAAAAGACGGCAGATTCCTGTTACTGCTCTTTATTGCGCACACTGTTTTTTTCCTGGTAGCTGTATTCTGTAAGCGTATATACATGGGCGATTCTTTCGAATATGTATATATGGCGCTGAATATACGCGACTACGGATGGTTCTATTGTGGTAACCCCGCACTACCTGTGGTACCCGAATATTTAACGCTTCGCCCACCCCTCTATTCTTTATTCCTGGCTTTTGTTTACCTGTTCACGGTAAATAACTGGGTGGTGATATTGTTGCAAAATCTCATCTCCATATTTAATATTTATTGCCTCAGGGATACTATACGTAAACTAGGCTATAAGCGCAGATATGATTATGTGCTCATGGCCTTTGTGCTTTTATACCCGGCACAGTTTGTACATACTAACACCATAGCGCCCGACCTTTTATTGCAGACCAGCGTATTATTATATTTCCGCTACTTTATATTGCTGCTAAAAAAGCGCGAGTGGCAATACGCCTTGTACATGAGCTTTGCACTGATAGCCGGCATGTTCATAAAACCCGTACTCTACCCTTTTTGCTGGGCACATTGCATTTTACTACTATTAGTGGCAGCCTATTTTAGAAAAGGGCTTATACGCTATTCTTTCAGCGCCCTGCTGCCACTATGCATTGTGATGCTGTACATGAGCTGGAACTACGAGCGGACGGGGAAAGCGCATTTTACCAGCACCCAATCTTTCAACGCGGTGTACTATTACTATTTTTACTTTATTGATAAAAAAGGAATGGACTATGCGCAGCGCTTCCTGAAAGAGGAGCGCGCAAGAATAGCTTCGGTACCTGAATTTAAAGACAGGTACGACTATGCCAATAAGCGCGGACTGCAATTGCTGAAAGAAAACTTTGCGCCTTATATGGCCTACCATATAACCCACAGCGCTAAAATGCTGATAGACCCCGGCAAGGGTGAATGGGATATGTTTACGGGGCATACCACCCTTGGGCAACTCTATACTAAACCTCAAAAAAGCCTTATTTTAACTATACGCGAAGAGGGCTGGACTGGCTTTGAAGACTACCTGGTGCGCAACCCATCGTTTATGCTGGCAGCAATAGTATTGCTGTTCAACATAATACGCCTTAGCGGGCTTTTAGCCTTTTGCTTTATGCGTAAAATTGACTGGCGTGTACGTGTTTTTGTAATATGCATTATCGGTTACTTCTGCATCACTACGGGGCCTATTGCCAATACCCGTTACTTTATGCCAATATATCTTATTGCCATAGGCTGCGCAACACTAGGCCTTCAGAAAGTATTGCGCCGCAAAAAGAATAAAACTATTATTGTAAGCCATAACTAGTCATACATATATTTTGAAGGGTATCAGCAAATATTATCCGGCAGCAATTGGCACTATTGTGCTGCTGGCATTGGTTGCATCGCTATACCCATACTGCAGGTATTATATCGACCCCGATGCTACGGCCTACTTCACCATTGCTAAAAGATATGCCGCAGGCGATTACGCCAGGGCAGTGAACGGATATTGGAGCCCGTTTTCATGCTGGCTGGTAGCTATTGATATAAATGCCGGCCTTAACGAATTTCTAGCCGCTGTTATAGTGAACACTGCTGCTGCAATAGGTTTTATATGGGTAAGCCAGGCCCTTTTCAACAGGTTTCATATAAAATCTTATTTGCAGTGGGCACTCAATTTATCTCTTGCAGTATTCTTATCGTATGCGGTTTATAAACAGCTATTTGCCGACCTGTGGGAATGCTTCTTTCTGCTACTGAGCCTGCGGATATTGCTTAGTAAACACTATACAGAAAAAAAATGGTTGTGGATAGTAAACGGGATAGCAGGCGCATTGGCCTATTTTGCCAAGGCGTATGCATTTCCATTCTTCATAGTGCATATAATGGGCTGCGGGCTAACCTTATACATGGCCTGGGAACGGCAGAATGTACGTAAATGGCTGCAAAGCTGTGTGGTGACGATAGTAGTAATGCTGGTATGCTGCACGCCCTGGATATATACCCTGCACCAGCACTATGGTATATGGATGACATCGACAGCGGGACGGCTAAATACATCCTGGTACCTGGTGGGCCACCCTTATTTTAATGACAGCATCATACATCTTTTACCACCTTCCTACAGCAATTCACCTTATTACTGGGAAGACCCATACCTGGTGAACGGCGCTACCCCACATTTCTGGACCTCAGGAAAGCTCTTCGCATTGCAAATAGTTAAAGTAGGTTACAACCTGCTGAAATTCGTTATCAGCGGCAATGAGCTATCGGCCTTTTACCTGTTTACGTGGCTGCTGGGGCTTACCATGCTTATATCGAAAAAAACGCGCTATATGTGGGGCGATAAGAGCCTTCTGCTAGGCTTTTCATTCATACTCTTTCCCCTGGGTTTTATCATCATTAATTACGAGGCAAGGTATATATGGTACACTATACCGTTGAGCATGATAGTGGGCGCACTGGTGCTGCAGAAAGTATTGCTGCATGTTGACCGGCAAAAAACACTAGGCCCAATAGCCATTTTGCTGTTTGCTTTTAGCTATATGGTTTATCCCCTTTGGGATATGCGCAGTATGATAAATGAAGGGAAAGCAGAATACGGGATGGCAGAAAGATTGAAGGAAAACAACATACAAGGCAGTTTTGCCAGCAACCTGAACCACGCGCCCGAAGTACGCAGCACAATACGCCTGGCCTACTATGCCGGATGCCCCTACTATAATATGCCATTTGAAGCTACAACCGGGCAGGTATTGGCAGAAATGAGACGGTATGGTATAAAGTACTACTTCTACTGGCCGGCATATAGTGGCGATGCATTTGTTATGCAAGACGAGCAGGGGCGGCCAATGCCCTACTGGCAGGCTAAAGAAGGACTTAAAGTGTTCTTTATCAACCGCTGATAAATATTCCGGGCAGGTATATAGTATATTTTCCTGTAATCATTACCTTTGCACCACTTTTAAAAAAATCACTCTCTTATATGGCATCAAGCAAAATACAGGAATTATTAGGCGACAAAGCCGGTTATTACCTGGAGCACACGTCGAAAACCATTGATAAATCAGTATTGCATATACCATCTCCTACTGCGGTAAGTGATGTTTGGATGAACTCTAACCGCAATATACAAACGCTGCGCAGCATACAAACCCTTATGGGCAATGGCCGCCTGGCTAATACGGGTTATGTATCTATACTTCCTGTTGACCAGGGTATAGAGCACAGTGCGGGTGCTTCTTTTGCTCCGAATCCTATCTATTTTGATCCTGAGAATATAGTGAAGCTGGCTATGGAAGGTGGCTGCAACGCTGTTGCTTCTACTTATGGTGTATTGGGTGCAGTAGCACGTAAATATGCGCACCAGATACCCTTCATCGTTAAGATCAACCACAACGAATTTCTTTCTTATCCTAATAAGTTTGACCAGATCATGTTCGGCAGTATTAAAGATGCATGGAACATGGGTGCGGTGGCAGTAGGTGCCACTATCTATTTCGGCTCAGACGAAAGCGCGCGCCAGATAGTAGAAGTTGCGAAAGCTTTTGAATATGCGCACGAGCTGGGTATGGCAACAGTACTGTGGTGCTACCTGCGTAACAGCGCCTTCAAGAAAGATGGTGTTGACTACCACACCGCTGCCGATCTTACTGCACAGGCAAACCACCTTGGTGTAACAATACAAGCTGATATCATAAAACAAAAACTGCCTACTAACAATGGTGGTTATACCGCTATGAACTTTGGCAAAACAAGCCCTAAAGTGTACAGCGAACTAACTACAGATCACCCTATCGATTTGACACGCTACCAGGTGGCTAACTGCTACATGGGCCGCGCGGGCCTTATCAACTCCGGTGGCGAATCGAAAGGAGCATCGGATATGGCTGAAGCTATCACTACTGCCGTTATCAATAAACGTGCGGGTGGCATGGGCCTTATCAGTGGCCGTAAAGCTTTCCAAAAACCAATGAAAGAAGGTGTTGAATTATTGAACACAATTCAAGACGTGTACCTGGATAACAGCATTACATTAGCGTAGTAACTAAAAGTTACAATATTCAAAAGGGGTCGCAATAGCGGCCCCTTTTCTTTTGCAATAAATTAAAATGCTATTAAAACATTCCTCCCAAACCCTTTACTGGCAACGCTTCTGGCTGCAAGCTGTTAACCAAACGTTAAACGAAAGCAAAAATTAAATAAATTACATCTTACATATAAGGTTTCTTCTGCCGGAGAGCGATAATAATGTAATAGCATTACTATACTAACGGCAGGTATAGCATATATAAAGCCTGAAAAGTGAATATTGTGCTTAAAACGATGTAAACAATTTTATTGCTAAATAACATATAAGTGTTATTATGTTTTTAAATAAAAATCTATTTCAATTCAGGGCAAGGCTACAGCCTACAGTTGCGCTTTTTACTAAAGTGAGCAATACTGCACGTGCTGCTGCCAATGAAGGATCGATAAACAATAAACCATAAGACCACATGCACATGAAACAACCGCTACACCATTTACTCTTTCCTTTTTTACCACCAGCGCATTTTATCTCCACGCAAACGCCCAATTATATAAGGGTAAGTACACAACATATTTAACCAATTTAAACCAACATAATTAACCCTATGTTCCAGAAAGTTTTCAATACAATATTGCTACTTGCCATGGTGGTAAGCACCGGATCTTTTGCCCAAACTATAATAATAGGTGCGGGGGCGTCAAGTGGTACTGCATCTAACGGCTCTACCGGCGACTCGGGCCCTATGTACCGTAGTTCCGCCACCAGTTCTTTTGTATATTCTACGCACCACTATTTATACACTGCGGCCGAACTGAGTGCTGCAGGGTTACCTGCGGGCGCCACTATTACATCCCTTGCATGGAACAAGGCGAACAATGCTGTAAGCAATTCTCCTTTCTTATTTGAGATATGGATGCAAAATGCTACACTTACAACAGCACGCACCACACCACAAACGCTTAGTACACTTACATCAACAGCCACACAGGTTTACAGCTCTTCTTCAACCAATCTGCCTTCTACAATTGGATATATAGACTTCTCTTTTAGCACACCTTTTACATATAATGGCGATGCCTTGGAGATCACCGTGAACTTTGATATTTCTTCGGGTAGTTCTCCATGGACATCGGCGGGTATATCCTGGTATAGAGATGCCATAACGGGACGTACCATATCTTATTGTGGCAGCTCGCCCAATACAACACTTAGCAATGCCAGGGGTGTAAGGCCCCAATTGCGTATAACATATGTTGACTGTGAAAAGCCGAACAATGTGACAGCAAGCAGTATTACTTCCAATTCTGCAAACTTTACCTGGAGTGCTGTACCAGGCAGCATTGGTTATGAATATGAAGTGAACACCAGCAGTACGGCGCCAACTACAGCAGGCACTGCTACTACAGCCACCACGTACAACGCTTTTGGCCTTACATCCAGCACCAACTATTTCTTCCATGTACGTAACAAATGCGATGCAACAACTTTCTCGCAATGGGAAACAATACCTTTTACAACTTTGGTAAATCCTTGTCCTTTCCCTGCTACGGTTACCTACAATACGCCGACCGCATCAACAGCCGACGTTCACTGGGATCCAGTTGCGGGCTCTCTGGGTTATGAATACGTAATTGACCAAACAACCGCTAACCCAATAGGAACAGGTACTGCCGCGGTGGATACATTTGCTATGCTTAGTGGCCTGACCGGCGGACAAACCTATTACTTCCATATACGCAATAAATGTTCATCAACAGGCGGAACATGGTCGGACTGGAATACCATACAATTCTTAATGCCTGAATGCCTAACACCAGTAAATACTTATTTCTCAGATATAACCGATACTTCAGTAGATATATACTGGTCAATAATGCCTGTAGCTAATTTGTATGAATACCAGGTTGACCTTAATCTTACCGATCCTATTGGTGCATCAGGATATGCTACTACCACAGGTATGACCGCACATGTGAAGGGATTACTATCGAATACAAAATACTATGTGCACATTAGAAGCCGTTGCTTTATTAACGACACCTCAAATTGGGCGCTTGACTCTTTTGTAACACACTATGCATGCAACGCGCCGGTACCTGTAGTTGCCAATCCCGGCTCACCTACCCCGGTAGTGAACTGGACACCGATTGATGATGCAGTACAATATGAATACAGGGTTTCGAGCAACCCTAACCACCCTCCATTTGGCGATATAACCACCACAACCACAACTATGACCACCACATTGCCAAACGATGGTAAAAACTACTACCTGCATATACGCACCAAATGCAACAGCCAATACGAATTTTCGGCATGGGCACGTGCAGACCTGCGCGTAACACCTACAGGCATTGACGTATTGGAAGATGATGCATTTGCTATAAACGTGTATCCTAACCCCGCTAAAAACAGCATTACAATAAAAGTAGCGGGTAATAAAGAGGAAGACAGCCAGGCCCAGATAACTGACATAACAGGAAAAGTTTTGTTATCAGCAGCTATTCATAGTGCTAATACTGTTGTTGATATCAGCAAATTATCGCCGGGCATATACCTGCTGAAATACCAGGGTAAGGCTAATAACCGTGTTATTAAAATAGAAAAGAATTAAGGACACATATTAAAGAGCAGTTTGTTGCTTTAATATCTGCAGGATTTAGAAGATGAGTAAACCATTATAAAATTTATAATCAGCAATCATGTCAATCAGAATTATGAAAACATTTCTTATTTGCGCCTTCGCTTTGCTGGCTTACACAGCGAAAGCACAAATAACGTATGTCAACACAGTACCCCCTTTGAATGGTGGTAATGGCCAAAGCGGCATCACATTCAATCTGCATGCGTTTAACGATATAGATATAAAGGAGATATGGGTATCGTTCGGCAGTACTTCATCACAAACAGTTGAAGTGTGGTATCACCCTACCGATTCAATAAATGGCGTACCTTCTGTAAGCACGGGTAATGGCTGGGTATCTTTGGGTACGGTTACATTTTCGCCGGCCACATCGGGCTATGGCACCATAGATCAGATACCTTACACCAATCTTAGCCTGAGTTTTTTGGGTGGTACTACGCATGGCATTTTTATATCGTCAACCAGTACTATTAACTATACCACAGGCCCGTCAAGCAGCGGTACCGAATTTTCTGATGCGAACATCAGCATCAATACAGGCACCAATGCCGGCTATGGCGGCAACCCGCCAAACTCCGCGTTTTACATAAGGCAATACAATGGTAAAATTGGCTATGAACTATCGGGCCCTGGATGCCCCGTGCCTACAGGCTTAACAGCAACCAACGTGCTCTCTACATCGGCCAACGTAAGCTGGGGTGCTGTATCGGGTTCGGCAGGATACGATTATGTAGTTGACCAGAATGCAACATACACCACAGGGCCTGTAACCCACACCACTGCCACCAGTGCCAGCATTACAGGGCTTACACCTTCTACCACTTATTACCTGCATGTACGCAACTACTGCACCGCAATAAAAATATCGCAATGGGCCAATTATACTTTTACAACGTTGCCGCCATGCAATACACCATCTAACTTCCAGGTAACCAGCATTACCCCGACAACAGCCGATTTTTCATGGGCACCATTGGCATCGGCCAATAGCTGGGACTATATTGTTGACCAAAGCAATACCGACCCTACCAGTTCAACCGGAGTTATCAATACCATTACCAACAATGCATCGGTAACAGGCCTTACAGAAAACACTTTATATTATGTGCATATACGCTCGAACTGTACCGGAGAAGTATCCGGCTGGTCGCTCGATTCATTCCTGACACCAATACCGTGCAGGGCACCGGTGATACAAACTGATTATATAAGCACTAATGAAGCGGTAGCTTTTTGGGAGGAGATACCTACAGCTTACATCTATGAATATGCCGTCACCAAGAGTTCGTCACCTCCATCAATAGGCACAAAATACCTTGCTAACAGCATACATTTACCGGCACTGAATGACGGTGTTAAATATTACGTACATGTACGTAGCTATTGTAATAGCATAGGCATCGAAGGTATATCGCCATGGGCAACTGCATCGTTCACCACCTTCCCGCTAAATGTGGTTAATGCAAGTAACGACCGGTTCAATATAGCCGCATATCCCAATCCCGTTACTGATATATTGAATGTATCGTTTACGGGTATGAATGTTTCTGAACAAAGTAAACTGCAGCTGACAGACATATCGGGCAAGGTACTGCTGGAAGCAGCAATTCAGAAAAACGCCGCCAGTATAAATATGGAAAGAATGGCACCGGGAATATACCTGCTACGCTATACCGATGAACTGAACAACAAAATAATAAAAGTGGAAAAGCTTTAGAAACACTGAGCGATAACCAATGATAGGGGCCCCTTAACCGGGGCCCCTATTATTTTATAAGCCTAAGTGTGTACATACTGCCGGGGCCATCGGAAAAAAGCAGATCCAGCATACTAAGGTTAGGTATAAAACCATTGCGCTCACTAAACAGCTGGTAGTATGGTGCCGCTTCTTGCAGCACTTTTCTTTCCATACCCGGCTTTAAAGACTTCCTTATATCTATTGTATCATTGCCATATTCTTTTTTATAAGAAACAGTTTTTATCTCGGTAAAAGATAAAGACAATTGCTGCTTCAGCCACTGTATTGTAGCCATGTTAAAATCTATCAGGCGTGTATAAGGCTTCAAAAACAAGGGCTCTAACGTTGTAGCATAAAAACTGAAATACGGAGACCTGTTGTACACAGAAACCAAAGTACGCCACTGTTGTATTTGCCAGCGGTCTTTATTACTTATTATAACTTCAGCCATGAGGCAACGCTGGTTGCGGCCGTGTTGCAGGGGTATGCTTAACTGTATAAGCCCGTTGGGGCCGGTTACATAATACCTGTTGCGATAGGTCATTTTCTCGAAATGCTCGGCCTCGTCCCACATTACATCGGGGTTGGCAGCTACCAGCTTCCACCACTGCATATTGGGAAAAGGTATAATAGGACTAACAACCGTTGCCATACAACCGCGAAGAAAGTTTATTTTAAAGTAATTTGCATAAAATATTTATTAATGACGCGTTGGAGCTGGTTGTGCATTGCAGCTATATTATCGGGTTTTCAGGCAAAGGCTATAGAAGCAGTTACTTCTTACACTATATTTTATGTGCAGGCTAAAGACGATGGATACAAGCCCTATATAGAGCTATACTGGCAAATAAACCCCGGTAGCTTACATATGACCCAGCAGGCTGATAGCCTTTGGAGCGCTACCATAGAAACGCAGATAGTGCTGCGTAATGATACCGGTATTGTGCTCACCGATGTGTTTGCCCTGCAAACAACACCAACTACTGCAGCTAATATATATAACCAAAGCATTATCGACCTTCACCGCTATACATTACCCACCGGCAATATAAAACTGGAAGTACAATTTCGCGATAAACAAAAGCCACAGAATGCATACGTGTACAGCGACTCCTTTACCGTAACTGCCGCACCAGCCAAACCTTTTTATAGTGACATACAACTGCTGGATACGGCTTATGCATCACCTATAAAAAGTATATTTCAAAAGAACGACAGGTTGCAAATACCACTGTCCATGAACTTTATTGGCGATGAGCGTAACCAGTTGAGATTTTATACAGAGTTGTATCAGGCCAATACTACACACCATAAAATACTGGTACAAAATACCACCATATCGAAAAAAGAATTTGACAGGGCTGTGTACAAAATGGAAACGACTGATACGGTGAAAGCAGCACCGGTGATACCCTTTACAGGTGTTTTCAATATAAGCACATTGCCATCGGGCAACTACTACCTGAACGTAGTGCTGCAAGATGAAAAACAAGAACAGATAGCGGCTAAGAGTTATTTTTTTCAGCGTAGCAATAATGCCCCTAAAGCCGTAACGGCAGATAGCAGCGCTTCAGATACCGATGCATTTGCCCCGATATACAAAGTGAATGTATTTGACCTTGGCAATACATTCGTAGGCAAATTCAATGTAGCACAGCTACGCGCCATACTAAGGATGATACAACCTATTGGCAGTGCTAATGAGCGTAACAGCATATCGGGCTTTTTAGAAAACCCTGACCAGACATACATGCAATATTTTGTTTACAACTTCTTTAAAGGCAGAAACCCTGAAAACCCGGATAAGGCATGGCAGGAATACACCGATAAAGTAAAAGAGGTAAACAAACTATTTGGTGGCAGCAGTACAAGAGGTTACGAAACCGAGCGCGGGCAGATATACCTGAAATATGGCAAGCCTAATGAACGCGTTATTGTGCTGAACGAACCAGGTTCGCTGCCGTATGAAATATGGCAGTATAACGCACCGGGCAAGCAAAGCAGCCAGGGTATATTTTTGTTTTACCAGCCACCAAGTATCATTGGCGATATGATACTGCTACACTCTACCGTAAATGGCGAGCAGCGCAACACACAATGGCGCAGCATACTGTTTAATGGTACATCAATGCAAAGCTCCTATTCACGTGCAGAACAATACTTACCATTCCGATAATATGAAACTTCATTTTTATAAATATCACGGCACCAGTAACGATTTTATTTTGCTTGATAACAGGCACGAAAAAACCGACCTGACCAAAGAACAGGTAGCCTGGCTGTGCCACCGCAGGTTTGGTATTGGTGCCGATGGCCTAATGCTGCTGGAAAATGCCGAAGGCTATGATTTCAGGATGGTATATTATAATTCTGATGGCGGCGAAAGCAGCATGTGTGGCAACGGGGGCAGGTGCATTGTAGCTTTTGCAAAGAAGCTGGGTATTATTAATAATAAGGCAAACTTTATAGCTATAGATGGCCCACACCTGGCAACAATAGACACGGAAGGCATTGTGCACCTGCACATGAAAGATGTACATAGTATAAGCACCGAAAACAGCAACTATACACTGGATACCGGCTCACCGCATTATGTAGCTTTTGTAGCAGATGTGGCAAATACCGATGTAGTGAATGAAGGCAGGCGTATCCGCTACCTGCCTGCATTTGGCCCCGGTGGCACGAATGTAAATTTTGTGCAGCGTGGCGAGAACCGGCTTATTGTACGCACTTACGAGCGTGGTGTGGAAGATGAGACCTATAGCTGCGGCACAGGTGTTACCGCCGCCGCCATTGCATCTGTTGGTTTCGAAACCGGCGATTATGATATTGCCATACAGACACCGGGCGGGGAACTATCAGTATCATTCAGCAAAAA
>CAMLFX010000087.1 GCA_946479435.1 uncultured Sphingobacteriales bacterium
GTAAACGCCTGTCAGTTTCGGGAAGCTACTTTTTCAACTATACTGATAATACCAATCAGTCTGATATATTGCGTACATATTATACCAACGCTCTTACTTATTCAGAAAATGGCGACCGCGCAACCACTAATCAGAATCAAAGGGTAAACCTGCGTTTTGAATATAATATTGATTCTAATAATAGCCTTACTATTGTACCCTCTGTTACTTTTCAAAACAATAAATATACTAACGTAATCTCAGCCAATAATGCTTATGGCTTTACAGATATAATAGGCACTACCAACAGTAGAGACTCATCGAAATCGAGTGGATATAGCGTTTCTAACAATGTACTTTACCAGCATAAATTCGCAAGAGCCAGACGAACTATTTCGGCCAGCATGACTACTCAATTCAATAGCAAAAATGTTTCAGGCTCTTATTATTCGAGTAGCGCTTATGAAGGCGGTAATTTCCCTTCGGTATTAGACCAGTTTTACACAACTAACACTTTTGATCAAACATATTCGGGTACAATTTCCTATACCGAACCAATAGGACATAAGGGACAGCTAATGTATAGCTACTCCCCCTCATTTACGTTTGGCCGCGCAGATAAAGAAACAAATGTTTTCGATAGTTCTTCGTCAGGCTATACGGCATTGGACACTTTCTTATCAAACAAATACGATAACAAATATCAAACGCACAAAAATGGCCTGACGTATCGCTTGCAATTAGGTTCTAGCAACTTATCATTCGGAGCAGACTACCAATTTGCTTCGCTTAATGGTGCACAGCAGTTTCCTGTAGCTTTTTCAACTCAGCGCAATTTTCATAGCATTCTGCCCTCATTAAACTTTGATCGCCGTATTGGTAAAACAGAAAACCTTTTTATTGCATACCGCTCATCAACCAGTTCACCTACTCTTACAGACTTGCAAAACGTATTAAACGTTTCTAATCCTTTGCAACTGACAGCAGGCAATCCGGATCTCGATCAAACATATTCGCATATTTTAATGGCAAGATATGGCAAAACTAACCCTGCTACGTCGCGCAACTTTTTTGTCTTCGTGATGGGCAACTATACACTGGATGCCATAAGTAACGCCACATATATCCCAATCAGCGATACTGTGATCAGTGGCTATGACGTTCCCAGAGGTAGCCAGCTTACAATACCTGTTAACCTGGATGGATATGCATCGTTTCGCACATTTATGGTATATGCTTTGCCTATCGCCAAAATAAAAAGCAATTTGAATCTTACTGGTGGGCTTAACTACAGCAGAACACCTGCGCTAATAAACGGCGCATTGAATTATGCTAATACTTCTTCCATATTAGGAGGGTTTTATTTAGGAAGCAACATAAATAGCGATTTCGATTTTTCTCTTTCTTACAATGGTAATTACAATATTGTAAAAAATTCACTTCAAGCACAGTCGGACAATAACTATTACAACCATACAGCCAACTTCAAGATCAACTATATAGTTGCTAAGAGCCTTGTTTTAAGCAGTGACGTTACACATACAATGTATAAAGGCTTAGCTGCAGCTTATAACCAAAGCTTCTTGTTGTGGAATGCATCTATAGGATATAAATTTCTTAAGAATAAGGCTCTTGAAGCAAAAGTATATGTGTTTGACCTGCTGAAGCAAAACCAAAGTATAAGCAGAAGTATAACAGAAACGTATGTTCAGGATAATAGCAATAATATTCTTCAACGCTATGGCATGTTAACATTAACCTATACTATCCGGAACTTTAAAAGCGGCCAGACACCGCAAGGTGGCCTTAGTTTACCTCCGGGCTTACCACCCCCACCCGGTAATTAAAAGCTCATAGAAATCGGGTTTATTTTTCTATAAACAAATTTCAAAAGCTAAGTTTTGATCTACTAAAAGCTGATTTTCTTTGCACTGAAGATGCAAGAACCGTTGATACGCAGGCACCTTACCGCGCTAAGTTTCGCAAAATAATTTGCAATAGTTAATGATAACTTTTCATTACACCTCTGGACAGAAATAAATTCCCTATTTATAAATCTAAAAGATATGTTAAGGCGTATATGAATGGGTATGCCCTCGAAAAAGGCTGCACTAAACAAAAAAGCTTTTCCTTATGAACAAGAAAAAATTACTCTTTAGAAGGCTGTGGGCTTGCTGCACCTTCTTGGGCTTGCTAGCCATAGCAACGGTTAGCTATGCATCGAGTCATAGAGAGGCTCCATTGATATCTTCAGATCCGTTAGCTGATAACACGGATCTGTATGCTTTCAGGAGCCCCGATGACCCGAACACAGTTACTATTATTGCTAACTACATCCCGTTCGAATCGCCTGAAGGCGGCCCGAACTATTACAATTTTGGTGAGAACATCAGGTATGAGATACACATTAAGAATGATGCTACCACTCTTGCCGACGATATAACCTATCGTTTTACATTCAGCCAAACCAACCAGGATCCTAATACGTTCTTCAATATACGTTTAGGCAACCAAAACCTGAAAACCACTTATACTTGCGAAAAGAGTATAGCCGGTGGTCTATTTGTTCCGATTGTACTAAGTGGTACAGTACCTCCTGCTAATATAGGCCCACGCTCAATAGAAGGTGCTGCAGGGCTTAATGCACCTGACTATACTACGCTGATGCAAAATGCAATAGCTACAGCAGTTACAGGCGAAAAAGTATTTTGTGGCCCGGTTGACGATCCTTTCTTTGTTGACCTTGCAGGCGCTTTCGACCTGGGTGGTTTCAGGCCCAACGGCAATAGTGTGAATCCCCCGAAAGATGGTGTAGGCAGGTTTAATGTGCATACAATTGCTATTAAAGTGCCTATCAATATGCTGCAAAAAGATGGCAAGAACGCCAGCCAGGCTGCGAACATTTTAGATGGTGACTTTGTAATAGGTGTTTGGGCATCTGCCAGCAGACAGCGTATCAAAACATTGAATACAAATGGTACCGATACACATTCAGGTGCATGGGTGCAAGTATCGCGCCTGGGTATGCCACTGACGAATGAAGCCGTGATACCTGTAGGTATGAAAGACAAATGGAACTCATTGACTCCATACAACAATAATGATACACAGTTCATTAAGTATTTCGTGAATCCTGAGTTAGCGCTGTATATGGATAACACTCAATACGGTACAGCAGTACCTGCATTGAATGCATTACGCATACAACATAATTCGCTGGGCATGTTCGATTTCGGTAATACTAAAGCTGGCCTGTTCGCTGTAAAAGGCACAGCTGCAGTTTCGGGTACCGCACTTGATGATGCTATATTCGGTACTATATTATTGCCTGATAACAAAAGCCCGCGTGCTGTTGATATCCTGCCAATATTCTACACGGGTGTACCAAACATGCGTCCTTACCAACTGGCTACGGGTAAAAACGGTGACCCATTGGCAGCAGGTAAACCATTCATCAACAACTTCCTACCTACACTCGGCGATATGTTGCGCTTGAATATGGCTGTACCGCCAACACCACGTAACGATCCTAAATTCAGTTCGCTGGGTATAGTACAAGCTGCCGCCTTAGGTCTTACCGATCCTGCATACAATACAACCTCGAATCTTGAATTCATACCTAATATGGATGGCTTCCCTAACGGCCGCCGTCTGGAAGATGATGTAACTACAATAGAACTACAAGCAGTATCGGGGGTTGCATTAGCTGCTATAGGTCTTTGGTACGACGATTACACACCAGGTGTAAGTACCAGTCCCGTAACGCCTTTCTTAGGTAATGTGTTAGGCTTTACAGCAGGACCTACAGCTAACGACACAACATTTAAAACAGCGTTCCCTTATGTACAGAACCCATGGAGGGGATATGATTATACAGAAAGGGCAAGATTCTAATCATTCACGCTAAACAAAAAATTTATTATGAAAAATATTCTAAATAAAATACTGGCGGGGACGATGATCTGTCTGTTACCCCAAATACAAGCCAGTGCCTCCTCTCACAGGGAAGCTCCACTTATATCCAACGATCCGTTGGCTGATAATACCGATCTGTATGCCTTTAAGAGCCCGTGCGATGCTGAGAAAATAGTATTGATAGCAAACTATATTCCTTTCGAGCACCCTGCAGGCGGCCCAAACTGGTACACATTCGGTCAAAACATTCGCTACGAAGTGCACGTTGATAATAATACTGCTACTCCCGGTGACGATATTGTTTACCGTTTTACGTTTACGCAAACGAATGAAGATCCTACAACTTTCTTCAACATACGTTTGGGCAAACAAAACCTTAAAACAATGTATACCTGCGAACGTAGTATGAATGGTGGTACCAGCTTTACCTCAATAGTGACGGGTGGTATAGTGCCTCCGCCAAATATAGGCCCACGTTCTATACAAGGTGCAGCAGGTTTAGCTGCAAGTTCTTACGATGATCTTATAAACAGCGCAGTATCTACGGCAACTACAGGTGAAAAAATATTCTGTGGCCCAATGGATGATCCGTTCTTTGTAGATCTTGGTGGTGCTTTTGATCTTGGTGGTTTCCGCCCTACAGGCAGAGACGGAGTAGCTAAGTTTAACTGCCATTCTATAGTTATAGAAGTCCCTGTATCAACATTGCAAAAAACAGGTCAGCCGGTTTCTGCGGCGGCTAACATACTTGATCCTAACTATGTAATTGGTGTATGGGCATCGGCAAGTCGGCCAAGCATTACTACGCTAAGCACTACAGGTGGTGCACCTGTTACTTCAGGACCATGGGTACAAGTATCGCGCATTGGTATGCCTTTAACCAATGAGGCAATTATACCAATAAGTCAAAAAGATAAATGGAACCGCACAGATCCTTACACAGGTGATGCTGCTTATATACAATACTTCCAAAATCCTGAGCTGGCTTTGTATATGGATGATACCCGTTTTGGTACAGCAGTACCGGGACTGGCAGCATTGCGCATACAAAGAAAATCACTTGGTGCGTTCAACTTCCTGAACGACAGTATGGGCCTGTGGCCATTGAAAGGTAACCCTGCATTGGTAGGTACCGCCTTCGATCCTGCTACTTATGGCAATATACTGATACCAAATGATCATAGCCCACGTGCGGCAGATATCTTACCGATATTCTACACAGGTGTACCTAACCTGAGTCCATATCAACTGGCAACAGGCAAACCGGCTAACAGCCCTCTGTCGAATGGTAAACCATTCATCAACAACTTCCTGCCTACACTTTGCGATATGCTCAGGTTGAATATGGCTGTACCTGCTACACCGCGTACAGATCCTAAATTCAGCTCTTTGGGTATAGTTCAGGCAGCAGCATTAGGTTTAACCGACCCAGCATATAATGGTAGCACTGCCTTACAATTCATACCAAACATGGATGGTTTCCCTAACGGCCGCCGTTTGGAAGATGATGTAACTACGATAGAATTACAAGCAGTATCGGGTGTAGCACTGGCAGCAGTTGGTCTTTGGTACGATGACTATCCTGGTACGGGTAGTCCTGTAACACCAAACTTGTTGAGCGTTTTAGGTTTTAATGCAGGTGTTACGCATAACGATACTACGTTCAGGGCATGTTTCCCTTACCTGCAAAACCCTTGGAGTGGTTTCAGGGGCTCGCAATATGAAGGTCCTAATGCAGTAGCGCAAATTGGTTATTCAGCGCCTGTAGCTATCATGACTGCTTATCCTAATCCATTCAATGGTGATATTACTTTCAGATACCGTATGAGCATGAGTGGTGATGTACGTATTCAAATTGTAGATGTAACGGGTAAAACTGTTATGGTCATCAACCAACCGGCTAAACAAGCTGGTGAATACAATACACTATGGAATGGCAAAAACCTGCCTGCAGGTAATTATTTTGCACAGCTATCGGTAAACAGTAAACAATTGAATACTGTTAAGTTGGTTAAAATTGATCAATAAATTCTCATAGTAATTGGTGGTTTGAAATTGGGGAGCATATTTTGCTCCCCAATTTTTTTAATCCGTACAGCGCAATGTATCGTACATTGTATTATACACACAATCATCCACACTAAAAATTAGTCTTATGCGTTTTGCATGCTTTATTCGTAACCTAATACCTGTTTTTGCTATTGCATTGTTTTGTGCGGGCCCTATCTTATTATCTTCTTGCAGCAACATTGGCAATAATGAAGAAGAAACAGCGTTGAACGACACATCAGGCATACCAGCACTGCTGGAGCGTAAGGGTAATCTTGCTAATGCAGCCGAATGGCAAAAGACAAAGGATAAAGTTGCTGAACTAAAAGGACGTATTAGCCAGAACCCGCAGGATACGAAGCCCAGGTTGCAGCTGGCGGTTATCTATATGTCGGAGGCAAGGGTGACTGGTAATCCATACTACTACCAGGCAACTATTAAAATACTGGACGGTGTGCTTTCTATTGACCCGAATAATTTTGAAGCATATACTTACAAAGCATCGGTAGCTATGTCGCTGCACAGGTTTGAAGACGCAAAGCAACTGGCTGAAAAAGCAAAAACATTGAACCCAAACAATGCTTATGTATATGGTGTGCTTTTAGATGCAGATGTAGAATTAGGCAATTACCAGGAGGCCATTGCTATGTCTGACACCATGCAAACATTGAAGCCATCATTAGAATCGTATTCAAGGGCATCTTACTTGCGCGAGATTTTTGGCGATTATAAAGGTGCAATAGAAGCAATGACCTTAGCTATGCAGGCAGGCGGCTCCGGTTCTGAAAGCGGTGAATGGGCACGTGTAACATTAGGTGATCTTTACCTGAACACGGGTAATTTGGATACAGCAGAAATGCTGTACAGAAGCTCACTAAACCTGCGTCCCGATTATACAAATGCAGAAATGGGTTTAGCTAAAGTAGAGAAAGCACGTAAGAATTATGATAGCGCAATCAAACATACTGAAAATGCGATACGTACTATTAGCGAAGCACCGTACGTTGCTTTCCTTGGCGACTTATATGAATTGAAAGGTGATAGCAAGAAGGCAGAGGAGATAAGAAGCGACGTAGTGAACCTTTTAGAAGATGGTGAGAAGAACCAATTGAAAGGAAGTGTAATGCCACATAATGGCAACAGGGAATTGTCGCAGGCCTACCTTGCCAAGAAAGATCTTGATAAAGCATTGCAATACGCACAAAATGACCTGAAGCTTCGACCCAACAATATTGATGCGAATGAATTGGTAGCCTGGATCTATTACCTGAAAGGCGACTACACCAACGCTAAAGCACATGCTGATAAAATGCTGGCTACAAATACCCAGAATGCAAATACGCTTTATAAAGCGGGTCTTATTTACAAAAATGCAGGCGATGCTACTAAAGGCGCTGCTATGATGCAGAAAGCACAAAGTGTGAATAAGTATATAGATCCTAAAGTATTGTTGGCAGCAAAATAAAACCTGTTGATGAAAAAATGGTTACTGCTTTTACTGTTTATAGTTATCTGTGTATCTGCCGATGCACACGTAATAAATTATGAACTGGACAGGATAAGCAAGGGCGAGGTTTTCTGGAAGTATATGCTGATAGGGTATGAGCATATCATACCCTTGGGTTTCGACCATATACTTTTCATACTATGCGTATTTTTCCTCAATACGAATATTAAGCAGATCATACTACAGGCCTCAATGTTTACACTGGCGCACTCTATAACATTAGGGTTAGCCATGTACGGCCTTATCAATCCGCCTGCTAATATTATTGAACCGCTTATTGCAATTTCTATAGTCTTTCTTGCTATTGAAAACATATACTCAACCAAAGTAAAGCCATGGCGCATGGTCATGGTTTTCTTATTTGGACTAGTACATGGCATGGGCTTTGCTGGTGCACTTTCGGGTTTAGGTATGCCGCAATATGCATTTGCTACGGCGCTTATCAGTTTTAATGTAGGTGTAGAGCTAGGCCAGATAACTATTATATTGGCTATGTATTTCCTGGTAGCAAAAATGTTTTCGCACAAAGTTTGGTACCGCAAAAACATAGTTATACCATCTTCTATTATTATTGCGCTTGTGGCTTCCTACTGGACTATTGAGCGGATATTCTTCGCTTAAATAAGCATTGCAATTTCTTTCACATTTGGCAAACTGGTATGCAATGTACGTCGTACATAATGCTACACATATGCGCATATGAAAGCAATCTTTACGCGACTTACCTTTCTGCTTACTTTACTTATTGTTACTTCAATAACCGCACTGGCCCATAACGGCAGTGTAAAAGGTATTGTGAAGGGTGACGGAAACAAACCTGTTGAAGGTGCCAGCATTTTTATTAAAGGAATAAACGTAAGCGCTGTAACCGACGTGTTTGGTGTTTATTTTCTAAAAGGCATACCTGAAGGGAAGTACAATATTACTATAACGCACGTAGGCTTTGAAACCTACCAGGACAATATAAAAATAGAAGATGGTGTCACCACAGATATTGTTACCGTACTCAATCCATCGAGCGTTAACCTGAGCGGTGTTACTATTAATGCACAGAAAGAACTATTACATAGTTCGGTGAGTGGCATAGATCTAAAGCTGCACCCTGTAAATAATACGCAGGATATGCTGCGCCTGGTACCGGGCTTATTTATTAGTCAGCACCAAGGTGGAGGTAAAGCAGAACAAATGTTTTTGCGTGGCTTTGATATAGATCATGGTACTGATGTAAATGTGAGTGTAGATGGTATGGCTGTGAATATTGTATCGCATGCACACGGACAGGGTTATGCCGACCTTCATTTTGTATTACCTGAACTGGTTGATAAAATGAATTTTGGTAAAGGTCCTTACCAAATAGATAAGGGCAACCTAACTACAGCAGGTTGGGTAGAGTTTAAAACAAAAGACTACTTGGATAATAGTTTTGTAAAAGTGGAAGGTGGTGATTTTGGTTATGCGCGTACAGCAGCAGGCATTAATATACTGGATAATAAATCGGGCAATCAAAATGCCTACATAGCGGGTGAGTATGTTTATAACAAAGGTTATTTCGATGCACCGCAAGACTTTAACCGCATTAACCTTACCGGTAAATACACTGCCCACATTGACGATAAAAAAGTGTTCAGTGTTACCTTGTCAGGTTTTCGTAGCAATTGGGATGCCTCAGGGCAAATACCTGAACGTGCTGTGGAAAATGGTTTAATAAGCAGATTTGGTGAAATAGAAAAGGAAAATGGCAAGACTAGCCGTTACAACCTGAATCTTCAATACACGCTGGCGATCAATACACACAGTACTTTCAAAAGCAACCTGTACGCCAGCTATTACGATTTTGAATTGTATTCAAACTTTACATTCTATGCAAACGACCCTGTAAATGGTGACCGTATACGCCAGAAAGAACAGAGGTTATTAAGTGGCTATAATGCAGATTACATCAATACCTATAAGATCGGCAACATGAACGCCAAAACGCAAATAGGTACCGGCTTTAGGTTTGATAATACAAATAACAGTGAACTAAGCCATGTATTAGGTAATGAAATAACGCTTCAGCAACTTGCTCACGGCGATATTTATGAAACGAATCTGTTTGGCTATATAAATGAAACTATTAACCTGTTACCACAGTTGGTATTAAGTGCAGGTACACGTTTCGATTATTTCATAAATACCTACAATAATAAAATACCTACAGAGTTAAGCCAGAAAACATTCAATACAAATGCCTTCAGTCCTAAGGCTGGCTTGTACTATAACTTCAATGATAATGCACGTATTTACTTTAACTATGGCACAGGGTTTCATAGCAACGATACGCGTGTAGTAGTGGCACAGCATGGCGAAGATGTATTGCCACGTGCAAATTCTTTTGACTTGGGTGCAGGTATAAAGCCATTTAGTAAACTATTATTATCAGCCGCACTGTGGCGTTTAGACCTGCAACAAGAGTTTGTGTACGTAGGCGATGAAGCAGTTGTTGAACCATCGGGAAGAACACAAAGAATGGGTGTTGATTTTTCGGCACGTTATGAGTTATTAAAATGGCTGTACCTGGATGGTGATGTGAATTACACACATGGCAGGGCGATAGATGAATCTAAAGGAGAAGACTATATTCCATTGGCTCCTGTTGTCACTTCAATTGGTGGCATTACAGCTAAGTTCAAAAATGGCTTCTCATCGAGCCTGCGTTACCGCTATATGGGCGATAGGCCTGCTAACGAAGATAATTCCATAATAGCTAAAGGATATACTGTTTGTGATCTTGCGATGAACTATTTGAAAAAAAGATATGAATTTGGTTTGCAGGTACAGAACCTGTTCAATACTACATGGAACGAAGCGCAGTTTGATACAGAGACAAAACTTAGAAATGAAGTGCAATCTATATCAGAAATATGCTTTACGCCAGGCACACCTTTCTTTTTCAAGCTAATAGCAGTATATAAATTTTGAGTTTACTGAGTTTCTATTTAAAAATAGCAACTCAAAAAGATGTCTTTTGTACTTGCTTCCGATGGCGGCAATGTCCCGCGTGTATATGAATTCTGTATTCACCTGCGACCCTAACATGCCGGGTGGTTATACGCTAAGTACTATCGGATGTTGGGGACGATAATATACGAGGCGATACTTTTTATATGGCCAACAGGGGCTAATAGTATGAACGATTTACATAATCAATCGTAAGGAGATCATAAAGGATTAATGTTGATTAATCCCATAATGTTTAATATTGTTCAAGAGACTAGTTACTACAACAGTACTTACTATTAACGCGAATGATACAGTCGAGAGCAGTAGTCATACGAACGGTTGCGTAAGCAAAAAGGGGGAACTATAATAGTTCCCCCCTTTTTTATCTGATCTGATATCTATTCGGCTATCACAACAAATTTGGCATCATATTTTTGTCCGTTTGAAAGTATGGATAAATGATAGGTACCGCTAACCAGTACTGACCTTAACTGAAGTTCCGCTTTTAGTTGCCCGTTATGCACATCAATTTTAGAGTGGTACATAACCTGGCCTACCATATTGGTAACTACAAGATCTGCATCTTTAAGTTGTAACAACCCATTTATCTGACCTTCAATTACAAAATTACCATTGTTAGGGTTAGGAGCTAATGTGAGCTTGTCTATAAGCATGATATCATTAACACTTGTAACTTGCAGACGGGATAACCTGTTACTATTAGCTACAGGATTATTTGTACAACGCCTGTCCGGTACTACTTCTACACTGATCTTATCATTATCCTTAAGACTCGTTATCCATAAGCTATCTTTCGTGGCACCTGGTATCGGAGAGCCATTTAATAACCATTGATAAGAAGGGTTGGCACCACAATTAGTTGTCTGAGAATGGAATACATAAGCAGTGCCATTGTACACACCCACTATTACAACCGATGCCGTAACATTACTCATCGACCTCATTACTATCCTGTTGCTGTTGGTAATGGTAGAAGCTGCTGGACAAAGAACATTGGTAGTAAGCGAACAAGTTATCCTGTCACCATCCAAAATGCGCGGATCGCTATAGGTAGGATTATTGGTACCCACATTCAGGCCATTCTTCATCCATTGATATACCGGAGCACTGCCACCATTAGTTATTACTGAAGTAAAGTTCACCAGTTCACCCGCACATAATGTATCTCCTTGCTTATCGCTGAATATATCTATGGTATGGTATACATACATGTTCACATTAGTAGTAATGGCATTGCTGGTAATGGCAACTGATGAAGGACATGGTAAGCTGCTTAACAGATCGCATGTGATTACGTCGCCATCAGTTAGGTGATTGTCATCGTACACAGGTGAATTAGTACCTACGTTCGTGCCATTCTTCTTCCACTGATACACCGGGTTGACCCCTTCATTTGTTACTGAAGCAGTAAACGTAACATTAGTGTGTATACAAATAGTATTGGCAGGGGCGCTGCTGACTATACTGATGGTGGGTACAATTGTAGGGTTAATTGTTATTACAAAAGTCTTTACGGGGCCTATGCAACCATTGGCAGTAGGTGTAACCGATATGGTTGCCGTAATTGGCGCAGCACCAGGATTAGTACCTGTGAAAGAAAGGATATCACCTGTACCACTGGCAGCAAGGCCTATAGCAGTATTACTATTCGTCCATGCGAATGTAGTACCCGATGTAGTGCTTGAGAAATTGATATCGCCCGATGCCATGTTATTACATACAAACTTGTCGGGTACGGTAGTCACTTTCGGTGTCGGGTTGACCAATATTGTAAAGGTTTTAGTTGAACCCGAGCAAGTGTTGGCTACCGGTATTATGGTAATAGTTGCCGTAACAGGCGATGCCGTAGTATTAGTTGCGGTGAATGAAGGAATATTACCGCTACCACTTGCTGGAAGGCCTATTGACGCAGTATTGTTGCTCCAATTGAATGTTGTTCCTGTTACACCTCCGCTGAAGTTAACAGCTGTTGTAGGTTCATTGTTACAAACAATCTGATTTGATATTACATTAACCGTAGGTGTTGGATTTACCGTAATGGTGAATGTTTTTGCAAGACCAGGGCAACCATTTGCTGTAGGTGTAACCGTAATAGTGCCTGATATAGGGCTTGTACCCGTATTTATTGCCATGAACGATGCGATATTACCTGTACCGCTGGCAACAAGACCGATAGAAGGGTTAGTATTTGCCCATGCAAAGGTAGTACCGGTTACTGCGCCACTAAAGTTTATTGCCGCCGTACTTGCACCGTTACATACCGATACGTTAGCTACTGTAGTAACATCAGGGGTTGGCTTTACTGTAATTGTTGGTGCAATGGTAGAACCCGGGCAACCTGCTGCAGTTGGCGTAACAGTAATCGTTGCAGTTACTGAGGCTGCACCTGTATTAGTTGCAGTTACTGAGGCGATGTTGCCCGTACCACTTGCTGCCAGGCCAATTGATGTAGTATTATTTGTCCAGTTATACGTCGTACCTGTTACGGCACCACTAAATGTTATAGCTGTTGTAGCTGTACCATTGCATAGCGATTGATTAGATACAGCATTTACAGTTGGTGTAGGCTTTACCGTAATAGTTGGTGTAATAGAAG
>CAMLFX010000088.1 GCA_946479435.1 uncultured Sphingobacteriales bacterium
TGTGAATGCCGAAGTGGATGTTATCTACCAATCGCTTGAAGGTTTGTACGATGCCTGCCCTAATAACACTGGCGACTGGTACTTTACCGGCAACTACCCTACACCGGGTGGTAACCGCGTAGCCAACAAAGCCTTCATGAACTATATGGAACGCAAGGAAGGCAGAGGATATTAATTATCGATTAATCATAAAAAAAAGCTATGGTCTACGTTTGAAGATCATAGCTTTTTTTATTGCACCGATGCACCAATGATAATACCACTGCGATTTAAAAGATCTACTTTTGTCTTTAATTAAACGCTATCAAATGAACAAACTAACCCTATTTATTGCCATCGTGTTTGCTTTAATCAGCACTAAGGCTAATGCAACCCCGGTAGCAGCCGGTAACATACGTATCGAATGGATATTTGCTGACGATTATGATATCTATGTAGATTATTATACTAACTGCCTTACCACACCACCGCCGGATACGATAACGCTCTGTGCCCAGGATTTGCTGCATCCCGCTAACTCTTTTGCTGTTACTATGTACAGAGATTCTATGGCAGGCTGGATGCACGATTATTCATCCGGCGATACTGTTTCGTTAGGATGGGGCACTGATAGCACCCAATGTTACGATCCTTCATCAACGATACCAGGCTATCGGCGCTGGAGCTATTATAATACCATTACATTACCGGCTCGCAGCACATGGCGAATATCGGCCTATGCAGATACGCTTGATGCCAGCGACAATATTACAGCCTCCCCATTTTATATTGAAAATATTGTAGATAACAATACATCGTTCTATGCAGAGGCGAATGCATCCGTATTTATATCACAACCTAAAGTGTTATATGTACCACCCGCCGTGCCCTGTAGTCTGACTCTGGACGGCATTAACTCCGGCCTCACCGCCGATTCTTTCCTTGTGGAGATCGACACAGTTCTAACAAGCACAGGTACATGCATTGCACCAACAGTTGCATCTTTTAGCACTGCTTCGCCGGCCTATTCAATACCGTTTAATCCCTTCCAAACCGGGAGCTCGCTTACGCTCAGCCAAACTGTTCCCAGGTATTCCAATGGTACGGCCACATTGAATTTTACACCTACACAATCGGGAAACTATGTTTTTGGTATAAAAACAACTGCTTACCGTATCACCGGCAACGGTGGTGTGTGGATACCACTAAATATTACCCGCCACTGGCTGCGCATTCATGTTTTAGGATCAACTACGCCCCAAACCTGCGATACTTTTGATGGAGGAACTTTAGGTTGCTTCACCAATTGCATAGCAATGGGCGATACCATAATAGGTCTTTACAACCAACCTGTTAGTTTCTGCTATAATGCTCAATCGGCCGACACAAGCGTTAAATATCATATCACCGACAACCACACTGATAGCATACCCGGTGCTGCAATTACCTATACAGGGCAATATACAGATACTGTTGCAGGTACATTTAGCTGGACACCAACTTCAATGAATGATACAGGCTGGCATACAATAGTCTACAATGTAGTTGACACAGCATGTGCTACACCTGTAAATTATACAGATACAGTACATATTTACATCCCCGGCCCGGTAAGTGTAAAAACACTGCCAAATCAGCAGCAAACCATCAAATTGTACCCCAATCCCAATAACGGGAGTTTTACCCTCAGTTCTCAGAACAAACTGACCGGGAAAATAGAGATAATGAATATTGTAGGACAAGTAGTATATACTACTGATGATAACAGGAATATCAACCTTCCCGTTGGGCTAACTAATGGCACCTATTTACTTAAGGCGCATCAAGGGAATATGACGGTAAACATCCCCTTTATATTGCAAAGGTAAATTGTGAACTATAACCAATGGTAACACCAGCCTGATATATAATTCATTATTTTTGATACAATTCTAAGCCACGCTAATCCGTGGCATGGAATTGTATCCTTTTTTTTAGAGCACCCTATTTGTTAACTGATTTAAGTGAGAATGGCATGATCAACATTAGGAATAAAGAAACCGAAGAATGCGAAGTAATGGTAGTTGATATGAATGGCAATATCTGTTACGAAAACAGCATACAGCCCAACGACGATCTGGAACTGGACATCAATTCTTTTTTAGCCGGTATCTATACGCTGATATTCCGCACTCATCATACCAGTTTTGTACAGCAAATAGTAAAATACGGGTAAATGCTAACCTTTTGGTTATTTTAGCTTGTCTTAGTACATACGATGCTATATATGAAGCAAACCCTGTTATTCTTAATATCCTTCTCAATATCTATCAACTGTAGTGCACAGCGCCCCATCTTTGCAGCAGGCGAAATTACTTATGAGCACAGTTCCGATTCTACCTATACGTTTTATGCAAACCTTTATCAGGATTGCGCCGGAGGAAAAGAACCGGATACTGTAATTGCTTGTTTCAATAATCCTTGCGATAATTCATTTTCTTTTACGGCAAAACTGGCAAAAAGCAACAACCGTGGCAACGTAGCGCAAATGGGTTGCTCACAATACCCTACCAATTGCTCCGAACCTGGCGCAATAAGAGGTTATCGCATTTGGCATTATGCGGCTACCATAACATTGCCGGCACAATGCAACTCCTGGCATATAGCTGTTATTGCTGATACTATGACTAACAGCTTGGCGCTGACCCCTGCAAAGTTCTATGTTGAAACAACGTTTAACAATAAAGGTGCTAACAAAAACAATTCATCACCCTTTTTTATTGACGACGCTATTGCTTATTGTGGTGAAGGACAGCCATTCAGCTTTCGCACACAACCTATAGATCCTGATGGAGATTCTTTAGTTACAGAAATTGTTGCGCCCCGTACTACCGATAACCAATGTGGCGCTTCGCGCTCTATACCTTATACGCGGGCAACACCTCCATACTCTATTGTACATAACCCTTTTCAGACCAATAATACATTCCAATTTGACAAGAACACCGACAGCATGTCGTTCACCCCATCTACTGCAGGTACTGCTATCATGGCATTGAAAGTATATGAATACCGGAACGGGCATTTATTAGGCACAACGCTAAGAACGCAGGTAATACATATAATGCCTGCACCATTAAGAGGGTGGTTTGAAAACATTACTGATATTGGTAATTTCTACAACTGTACTTATCCGTACAATAGAATAAATGCCTTCGTGAATGACAGCTTCAGTTTTCAGATATTTGAAGGCTCTACTGCCAATAATGCTAAACTAATGCTGTACGATAATTGCGACTCTATTTTACCTTCTGCAAAAATTGTATATGAAGGCCAGTATTCTAAGAGCGTATCGGGTACGTTCACTTGCAAACCTACAATATTCGACACCGGACTTCATTATATATTTATCAAGGCTGTAGATACTACATGCGACCCTCCGGGCTTTACTTATAACTCCTGGAATGCAATACCAATATTTATCGACCCAACACCATCAAATATCAGTTCAATTTCAAAGCAAAAAAATATTCAACTCTATCCTAATCCTAACAGCGGACATTTCAAATTGAACGGCTATGAACCCGGTTTGGAAAAAATAACATTGGTAAATACTATGGGGCAAATAATAGATGCCGATGTTAAGATTACTAATTCTGAAATGAACTTATCAGATAATTTACCTGCCGGTATATATGCACTGAAAATATACAAATATGGTTCAATGCAAACATTACCCTTTGTAATAAACAGGTAGTTAATAACAGCTTTGCTCCGCAAGCATTGCCTTCACTTTTTGTTGCCATTCTGCCTGCTTTGCTTTTTTAGTGCCGTGTTGTGTTTCATCATCGTATTGTTGCTGGGTAGCCTGGCGTTGTTCTTCTATTTCATTAACAATATCACTTATCTGCTGCTCCAGTTCATCTGGCTTAAGCACGGTTAGTTCCAGCTTTTCCTTTACTTCGCATGCGTACAATGCGGTTATATCAAAATGCAATTGTTCGTGTGCCAGTATTTCTGCTGTATTCGTTTTAGCTCTCCACCAGGAATGGCTTTTACTGAAATAAGGTAGCAGGTTTATCTTTATTTTAGTTTTAGCACCAAGGCGTTCCCAACTGTATTTAAAATTGATACCACTGTATGTTACAGCTGCGGCGTTACTAAGGTCGTCGGCGGCACCTTCAAAGTCTGTTCGCAACAATTGCCGTTGTTTAGTATAAGGTATAAGGTTAGCGTCATTATCCGTCTGCATAATTTCTATACTTACCTCTGTATTATTTCCTTTAGCACTTATGGGGTTCAGGGCCAGCCAGTCATCAAAGGCCTTTAGGTGGTAATCTGTAGCCTGCTGTATCAGCTTACCAATAAATGCGCTTACATCGTAGCCACCTTGCGCATAGTTGTGTGCGGTTATCTTATACACATTCATACCACGCGTGTAAAACGATAATTCGGTATATAAATGGGCTTGTGGCGTGCCATTTTCCTTTTCTTCCTTTACCTCAAAGCGGTTCAGGTGTATGGCTACCGGCAGTTTACTTTTATCTTGCTTTGCATGCTCAGCTATGTATTGCATCAAGCCCGCTGCCGGCCCTCCTTGCAGCGTTATGGCCGTCACCTTCCCCATCATCCCTGCCTTCATACTACCAATGTTTGTGGTATCCTCCCGGTCATCAATCACATCCGAAATATAATACCCTGCGGGGTTGTGTACAGGTGGAAGATTTCTCAGTTTAATCACCTTAAATGTCTGGGCTTTTAACGAGGCAGCAGCGGCAATTATGCCACAGGCAAGAAGCAGTATTCTTTTCACAGGGTTTTAAAATATGGTTTAAAAATAGTTGTTTTACCGATATTTTAAAAGCAATTCATAAAAATCAATTATTCAACTAAAAAACGTATATTTGCTAAATAAGTTCTTTGAAAGACCCCACTATTGCATTGCTATAAAACATATCTGTTGTTCAGTTTTGCTACAAGCAAAAATGCGGCATTTCGAACGTAAAACGCAGTTCAGTTACGCGTTCAGCGGATGAATTGTCGCACGGAAATTTTTTAATTTTTATTTTTTTCAACAAAAATGAACAACAAATAAATTTATTCATTATACCTGAAGCATAAAAAAATCCGCAAACTAATGTCTGCGGATAATATATAAAGTTTTATTGTCGCATTATTCATCCAGCTTCAACACTGCTAAGAATGCTTCCTGTGGTATCTCTACGTTGCCTATCTGGCGCATACGCTTCTTACCTTCTTTCTGCTTTTCAAGCAGCTTGCGTTTACGGCTTATATCGCCACCATAACATTTGGCGGTAACATCCTTACGCATGGCCGAGATGGTCTCACGTGCTACAATCTTGGCACCCAGCGCTGCTTGTATAGCTATCATAAACTGCTGGCGCGGCAGCAGTTCCTTTAGCTTAGAGCATAGTTTACGGCCAAAGTCTTGCGCACGGCTGCGGTGTATCAAAGCACTCAAAGCATCCACCTTATCACCGTTCAGCAGTATATCCATCTTGGCTATGTCGCTCTCACGGTAGTCTATCGGGTGGTAGTCGAACGATGCATAACCACGGGTACTCGACTTCAGCTTGTCGTAGAAGTCAAACACTATCTCGGTTAGTGGTATCTCAAATATAAGCTCAACGCGTGTTGGCGTCAGGTAGTGTTGGTTAATAAGCATACCGCGCTTACCCAGGCAAAGACTCATGATGTTGCCAATATAGTCGGGCAGGGTAATGATCTGTGCACGGATGAAAGGCTCCTCTATACGGTCAAGACGGCTGGGGTCGGGCATCTCGCTCGGGTTGTTCACTATCACGGGTACATCCTTATCGCGTGTCAGGTAAGCCTTGAAACTAACGTTGGGCACGGTAGTGATAACGGTTTGGTTGAACTCGCGTTCTAACCGCTCCTGGATAATCTCCATGTGCAGCATACCCAGGAAACCGCAACGGAAACCAAAGCCAAGTGCTTGCGAAGTTTCAGGCTCGAAGGTAAGTGAGGCATCATTCAGCTGAAGCTTCTCCATGCATTCACGCAGCTCTTCGAAATCATCGGTCTCAACCGGGAATATACCGGCAAATACCATGGGCTTCACTTCTTCAAAACCCTTCACTATCTCCTGGGTAGGGTTGGCAACGTTTGTAATGGTATCGCCCACCTTTACTTCCTTAGCGTTTTTGATACCGGTAATGATGTAGCCAACATCACCCGCTGATACACTTTGCTGCGGGGCCAGGCCCAGCTTTAGTACCCCTACCTCATCGGCAAAGTATTCGCCGCCGGTATGGTAAAACTTCACTTTATCCCCCTTCTTAAGGGTACCATTTACTACACGGAAATAAGCTATGATGCCACGGAACGAGTTGAACACACTATCGAATATCAGGGCTTGCAGTGGTGCATCCGGTTTACCTTTGGGTGCCGGTATACGCTCCACGATAGCTGCCATGATCTCTTCAATACCTATCCCTGATTTGCCACTTGCCAGTACTATATCTTCAGGTTTGCAACCTATAAGATCTACTATCTGATCGGTTACTTCGGGTATCATTGCCCCTTCCATGTCTATCTTATTGATGACAGGAATGATCTCAAGGTCGTTATCCAGAGCAAGGTATAGATTCGATATAGTTTGTGCCTGTATTCCCTGCGATGCATCTACCAGCAGCAATGCACCCTCGCAGGCAGCCAGTGCGCGCGATACTTCGTAAGAGAAGTCAACGTGGCCGGGAGTATCAATCAGGTTCAGCTTATACTTCTGTCCTTTATATTCAAAGTCCATCTGTATCGCATGGCTTTTGATGGTGATGCCCTTCTCACGTTCCAGGTCCATATCATCCAGCACCTGCGCCTGCATATCACGTTCCGATATGGTCTTGGTAAACTCCAGCAGACGGTCGGCCAGGGTACTTTTACCATGGTCGATGTGAGCAATGATACAGAAATTGCGGATGTTTTGCATATTACTAAAAAAGAAGTGCGAAGTTAAGGTATAAAAATGGCTTATCAGGCTATTATTTAAAGGCTTACAAGCATTCTGCCTACCAATTTACTTTGGGTTCAAAATACTATGGCATGGATTTTTAAAGCTTTGTTAGAAAGCGTTTAACCACTTAAAACACATAATATGAAAAAACTATCATTACTACCCTTATTCGCGATCCTGATATCGCTGAGCAGTTGCGAACTAATAGGCGATATTTTTAAGGCAGGAATGTGGACCGGTATTATTGTAGTAGTACTGGTAGTTGGCCTTATCATTTTCGTTATATCGAAACTGTTTGGAGGAAGATAAAAGGAGCTAATTACATTGAGATAATAAATTATACACTACACCAAAAAATAATAACATGTCAAAATTCTTAACAGGAGCCGCCATAGGATTGGTTTTAGGCCTGCTAATAGCACCCGAAAAAGGTGAAGATCTGCGCAATGATCTTGCTGATACAGCAGAAAAGTGGAAAGACAAACTAAACCGCTTGCGTGGTAAAGCAAATGCTAACCTGGATGATCTGCGTGGTTTGCTTGACCATGAAATAGATGGACTGAGCGACGATCTTAAGCATCGCATATTAACAATATTGGATGATGCGACCGATATGGCTTACCAAAACAAACCACATTATTAAATTAAAAAACGCCCGGTTTTAAGCCGGGCGTTTTTTTTAGTATCTGCGTATTTTGAAATAGCCATTTGTAAGATCGAGGGTAGTGCTGCCGGTATTGCTTACACACTGGCCTTGAAACGCCCCTTCAATAAATTCATCAGTATCTGAGTATATATCGATACTACCATTAATAGATGTGTAAGTTACCCCACCTTCGGTATAAGTGATATTCGTATTGCCATTTAGCGGATAGCTACCAGGGCCATTATATGGTGTTATATACAAAGAAATATCAGACTGGCTGTAAGTACCATATACCTCCAAACCAAACGGCGATACATTTTGCACATAGGCATCGTTAGCGCCCCAAACCTGACCGTTTATATCAACAGTAATAGCAGCACTTGAGGAACCACCGTTAAAGTTGATACTTGTATTATCATCTCCGCAAGAAGTAAACAACACGGGCAATAACAACAGCAATAGTAAAGCGTATAGTTTCATATACCTAAGTTACAACTAATATTTCTGCAGAAGCACGTTAGCTGTTGCCACTACGCCTTCCTCACGGCCAATAAAGCTTAGCTGTTCGGTAGTAGTTGCTTTAATAGAAACGTCATCGAAGGATAGGTTCAATATATTGGCTATTGTTTTACGCATCAGCTCAACATGAGGTTTGATCTTTGGTTCCTGCAATAGCAATGTGCTGTCAATGTTCACTATCCAGTAACCTTTCTCACGTACCAGGCTGTAACAGCGGCGTAGTAGCACTTTACTATCTATGCCTTTATACTTAATATCAGTATCAGGAAAGTGATGGCCAATGTCGCCAAGGCTAAGAGCTCCCAGCATTGCATCGCATATAGCATGCAGCAGCACATCTGCATCTGAATGACCAACTGCACCTTTTGTATGTGGTATCTTCACCCCACCTAACCAAAGCTCCCTGCCTTCTGCCAGTTGATGAAAATCTATTCCTTGCCCTATTCTGTATGACATGATTTCAAAGTATGTTGTAAAATGTAAAAATCAAAAAAAAAACCGGAAGCTTAAAAATATAAACTCCCGGTTACTTCAATATTATTAATTATTGAAATGATTATATATTCAATCCGAACTTATCACCCGTTTCTTTTGCCAGTTCATACCCTGCATCTGCGTGGCGAATAACGCCCATAGCGGGGTCATTGAAGAGCACACGGCGCAAACGGCGCTCTGCATCTTCGGTACCATCGGCTACTATTACCATACCTGCGTGTAGCGAGTAACCCATACCTACCCCGCCACCATGGTGGAAAGACACCCAACTGGCGCCACCTGCAGTATTGATCAAAGCATTCAATATCGGCCAGTCGGCAACTGCATCGCTGCCATCTTTCATGGCTTCAGTTTCGCGGTTGGGCGATGCCACGGAGCCAGTATCCAGGTGGTCGCGTCCTATGACAATCGGAGCTTTTACTTTGCCTTCTTTTACCAATTGGTTGAATAGCAACCCAGCTTTCTCACGATCGCCCATGCCCAGCCAGCAGATACGTGCCGGCAAGCCCTGAAATGCGATACGGTCTTTTGCCATCTTCAACCAGCGGTGCAGCCCTTTGTTATCAGGGAACAATTCCATTAGTGCTTTATCGGTAGTATAGATGTCCTCAGGGTCGCCACTTAATGCTACCCAACGGAACGGACCTTTACCTTCGCAAAACAACGGACGAATATATGCAGGCACAAAACCGGGGAAGTCGAACGCATTCTCTACCCCACGTTTATCTTTTGCCTGCCCACGTATATTATTACCATAGTCGAAGGTGATAGCACCACGCTTTTGCAGCGTCAGCATCTGGCGAACATGTTTCGCTATAGTATCCAACGAGCGCGATGAGTATTCAGCAGGATTAGCTTCGCGTAAAGTGTTAGCTTCTTCAACACTGAGGCCTTCGGGGAAATATCCTATCAGTTCATCGTGCGCCGATGTCTGATCTGTAAGTGTATCGGGAATAATATTACGGTCTATCAGTCGTTGTAACAGGTCAACTGCATTGCAGCATACACCTATCGATATTGCTTCGCCATTTTCTTTAGCTTTCAAAGCCCAGTCAATAGCCTCATCTATATTGTTGCTGTATTTATCGAGGTAGCGTGTTTCAATACGCTTCTGCATACGCCACTCTTCCATTTCCGCAGCAAGACAGACACCTTCATTCATGGTAATAGCCAGAGGCTGAGCACCACCCATACCACCAAGACCCGCAGTTACATTCAGCGTACCTTTTAAAGTGCCGTTGTAATGCTGATTGGCCAGTGACAGGTATGTTTCATAAGTACCTTGAACAATACCTTGCGAACCAATATATATCCAGCTACCTGCAGTCATCTGGCCATACATCATCAGTCCCTTTGCTTCCAGTTCGCGGAAGTGCTCCCAGGTAGCCCACCGGCCAACAAGGTTGGAGTTGGCGATGATAACACGCGGCGCATCTTTATGCGAACGAAGGATACCAACTGGCTTGCCTGATTGAACCAATAAAGTTTCATCTTCATTGAGGTCTTTCAGTGAGCTTAAAATTTTATCGAAGCTCTCCCAATTGCGTGCGGCTTTACCTATACCACCATACACTACCAGGTCTTCAGGGCGTTCAGCCACTTCAGGATCCAGGTTGTTCTGTATCATGCGGTAGGCCGCTTCAGTTATCCAGTTTTTGCAATTCAGCTGGTTGCCTTTTGGCGCGCGGATTACCCTATGTTGTGTTGCAGTCAATGTCGTTACGAATTAAAATAAATGAACAATTTACAGTGTACCTATTGGCTGAGGTACCGGTGGCAGATGTTCCAGCTCTTTAGTAATCTTTGCAACTATCTCTTCTTCATTCACGTCTTCCTTTACAAAGGTCTTACCTGTTACATGTTCGTATAGCTCAATATAACGCTCAGAGATACGGTTCACTACATCATTAGTCATTTCCGGAATTTCCTGCCCCTCTTTACCCTGGAAACCATTTTCCATCAACCATTCGCGAACAAATTCTTTAGAAAGCTGTTTTTGAGGTTCACCCTTTTCCTGGCGTTCTTCAAAACCCTCCATATAGAAATAGCGTGAAGAATCGGGTGTATGTATCTCATCTATCAGGTAGATAGTATCGCCTATTTTACCAAATTCATATTTGGTATCTACAAGTATCAATCCGCGTTCTTTAGCTATTTCACGTCCACGCTCAAACAATGCACGTGTATATTTTTCCAGTTGTTCGTATTCCTTTTCAGGTATCAGGCCTTGCTTAATAATCTCTTCACGAGAAATATCCTCATCATGTCCTACATGTGCCTTAGTTGTTGGCGTAATAATAGGCTCAGCAAAAAAATCATTTTCTTTCAAACCCTCAGGCAATGGTACACCACATAATTCGCGCTTACCGCTTTTATAGGTACGCCATGCATGGCCGGTCATATTGCCACGTATAACCATTTCAATTGGGTAAGTTTCGCAATTGTAACCTATCGATACATTGGGAAGAGGTGATTTGATAACCCAGTTAGGAATTATGTCTTTTGTAGACTCCAGCGAAAGCGCTGCAATTTGGTTAAGCACTTGTCCCTTATACGGTATAGGCCTTGGTAGTACTACATCGAAAGCAGAGATACGGTCGCTTACCAGCATTACCAGATATTTATCGGCTATTGTATAAACGTCACGCACTTTTCCTTTGTAAAAATTAGTTTGGTTTGGAAGTTGTAACATGCTTTAAATTTTAAAATTTGGAAGTGCAAAGATAAGGCAATGGCCTGCATGATAAAAGTTTAGCGAACATATATAATAAAAAACCGGCCCATAAGGCCGGTTATATATTTTAAAAATTTAATACCGTTATTGTTTATTGAGGTAGATCGTGTTTAGGAACATAAAATTCCCCTTTTTTGATAACGATTGAGTCTTTGGCATTGGCTACAGGCCAGACCCTATACACTGTACCACTGAATGTACCCCTCAGATTGCCGCTTTCATTACCATTTAAAACAACTTCAAATTTATCTTTGGGAGCGTATTCTACCGTCACCATAGTATCAGCAAGAGTAGTGTCTTTAAACTGATATCTAAATTCGCTATTAAACTCCTTAATATTTTGAAAATTGAAAATACCTATGTTAATGGTATGTGCCGGAAATTTATCCTTACCACGGGTACCTGTAATAGCAAACTCATTTTCAATAGGGCTTACGTAGTATGCAGGGTAAAACTCAGTCATCGTACCATTGATAGAAGCCTTCATAGTACCCAGATACACAGTAACACCGCTTGATGGATCGAGCGGGTTCAATGCGGGGTTAGTAGTGCTTGGATCCATATCGTACGCACCATTGTTGCACGAAAATAATGCAAGACTGGTACCTGCTAATAATGTAGCTGCCAACAAAAATTTCTTCATATTCGGGTATTACTGGGTATAAAGATAACACACAGATTGATTTTTCAAAATACCTGGACGGGTTTCTGAAAAATCAATTTTCTACTCCTGTAACTTCAGTTTCAGTTCATCAAGCTGCTTGTCGTCGATAGCCGACGGTGCATCTAACATTACATCCCTGCCTGCATTGTTTTTAGGGAAGGCTATAAAATCGCGGATGCTCTCCTGGCCGCCTAATAGTGCGCAAAGCCTGTCGAAACCAAATGCGATACCGCCGTGTGGAGGTGCACCGTATTCGAAGGCGCCTAGCAGGAAGCCGAATTTCTCCTGTGCTTCTTCTTTATCCAGGCCCAAAGCCGCAAACATTTTCTCCTGAAGATCGCGCTGGAAGATACGGATAGAGCCACCGCCTATTTCTGTGCCATTCAGTACTATGTCATAAGCATTGGCTTTTATTTCTCCATACTTATCAGGGTTGCCTAATAAATCCAGTTGTTCGGGCTTTGGCGAAGTAAACGGATGGTGACGCGCTGCCCAGCTATTATTTTCCTCATCATATTCAAACAACGGAAAGTCGATAACCCAGAGCGGTTTGTATTCATCAGGATTGCGCAAGCCCAGGCGTTGTCCCATTTCCAGGCGCAACTCACTTGCTGCTTTACGGGTACGGCTTTCTTTACCGGCAAGAATCAGTATCAGGTCGCCGGCATTAGCACCGCAGAAGCCTGCAAGGTCTTTTAGTTGTGTTTCGTTGAAGGATTTATCAACGCTACTCTTGTATGTACCATCCGCATTGCATTTCACATTTACTACACCACTCATACCTATCTGCGGGCGTTTTACCCATTCAGTCAATTCATCCAGTTGCTTGCGGGTGTATTCTGATGAACCGGGTACTGCAATAGCGAGTATTGTTTCTGCTTCGCTGAATACTTTGAACTCTACCTGGCTCAGTACATCGGCATATACTTTACCTTCTACTTTCAGGTTTTGCAGTTTCATTTCAAAACGGATATCGGGCTTGTCATTACCGTAGTGCCACATTGCGTCGTCCCAACTCATGCGAGGAAAGG
>CAMLFX010000089.1 GCA_946479435.1 uncultured Sphingobacteriales bacterium
GTGTGCTGTCTTTATTTAGCTTATCGCTGTTCTCCTTCAGGTATTTTATCACAGCCGCTACATCATCTATCGGTGCCGGGAAATGCGCACCGGGTGCCAGCCTGTAGTTGATACTGGCCACGTGGTAACCCTCTTTGGCAAGATGTGTATTCAACTCAGGCAATTGCTTATTATCGCCCCCTTTCCAGGAGCCTCCGTGTATCACAATAATACATGGTTTTATTCCTATTGCCTGTGCAGGATAAAAATCGAGTGTAAGCGATGTATCGCTGTATGTTGCATAAGTATATGCCGTTGGTGTTAGTTGCTTTTCATTAGCCCCATTGAAGGTGCGTGCTATACTATACGGTTGCAAGGCATCATCAGGGGTTGTTGTACCATAAGCTGCATCAAATTCTTTATCTACATTATGCGATACGATCATTGCACGCACTGTAACAGAAAGCAGCGATAACAAAGCCGCCACGCCTACAATAGTGCCCGCCATTTGAAAGCGCACACCACCAAACTCTATTAGCAGCAGTAACAACACTGCGCCCATAAATGCCCACGAAAACTCAGCTACCAATATAGCCGCATACCAAAAAGGCAATGCAGGCGCACGCCAATAGGTAAGCAACGATAGCAACAGGAATGCAGATAGTAGTACTAATCTTATCATACAAGGCGCTAAGGTAGGCAAGGATAAATTAAAAGCCACTCCTATTGAACGTCTTCTGATCTCAATAGCGCAGGCAAGCGTTCCTTTAGTTGCTTCTTCCACCCCATTTGCATTATCAGGCTTATTACTACCATCTTCAGTCCTTTATACCCCGCCTGTTCCAGGTGCAGTATGGTACCGCCGCAAGTAGGCTCAAGTGTAAAGCGCACAACAGTATCCAGTTCGGCAAATATGCCTTTGGTCAGTTTATCGGCAGTATCAGAATGTACACCTGCGCAAGCCAAGGCTTTCTCCCCTGTAGCCTGCCCACGATAAGTGTAAGCAATTGTTTTGCCGGGTTGCAGGTCTGTTATTTCGCAGTGCGTTATGCCATCCCAGCCTTTTTGCGGCGCCATACGAAATGTGAATGCATGGTGTAGCATGGGTTCAATATCATTTTTCATGAACCATTTGCCCAGCAGTGGGGCATCGGTAAGCGCCTGCCATACCTGTGCCTGTGTATATGGCAAAAATGTCTTTACACGAATAGTACTTTGCATAAGTATTATTGTTGGTGCAATACCCATGTATTGCCGTCAGGGTCGCTTACCATCGAGAATTTACCCCAGGGCTGCGTATCTACATCGCTTGCGTTAATGCCTTTCCCGCGCAGCATTTTTATGTCTGCTTCAATATCATCGGTAAGTATGGTAACACCTTGCAATGAGCCCGCAGGCATTTTAGGGAACCAGGTAACCAGTGTTATATCCACACCACCGGCGGGAAATTTCATTTGTACCCAGTTTTGCCCGTTGCCCATAGGCGCCTCATTTACCAGTTCAAGCCCCATGTTCAGGTAAAATTCTTTTGCTTTGGTTTGATCGGCTACCGGTACCGATATAATGTTGATCCTATTCATTTTTTATTCATTTTATTGTTAAGTATTGTTTCCAGCTTTTTCATTTTCTTCAGCCAGAACGAATCGAAATAGTTTATCCATTCCTGCAATTCATTAAAGCCATCTTGCTGCAGCATGCAATAGCGCTCACGCCCAATATCCTGTATCGATATAAAGCCTGCATGATGCAATATCCTGATGTGTTTGGACACCGCAGGCCTGCTCATATCAAAATGCTCCGCCAGGGCATTTATGGTAAGGTTGTCTTTCGATAGCAGCTGCAATATGTGCCGCCTGCTGGGGTCTGCTATTACCTGGAAAGCGTCAAGCTGTGGTTGTGCCATAAGCTGCGTCTATTTTTTTTGCTATACGTTTACCAATTTTCAGCCAGCCTTTGTTCATAATGAAATACGACAAAAGGTTTTTCACTCCTTTAAAGCCTTTATGCTCCAGCAGCAGGTCGGTACCGTTAGTGGTCGGTATAAGTGTCCATACCACTATACTATCAAGGGCAGGCCTTTCCTTCGACATGCCACCTTTCCACGAATACATTAATTTTTTCAATGGCACAATCTCCAATACTTCACAGTACACTGTACCATCAAAACCAAGGTTTATCTTCGGCTTTGTTCTGAAGGTGAACTTATGCCCTACCTGCAGTTTAAAATCATTCTCCATCAGCCATTCTGCCATTAACTCCGGCTTTGTAAGATATTCCCAGACAACCTCCGGCGGATGCTGAAATGTAAATTGATGCCTGATATCTTTTTGCATAATAAGTAACTTATAAGTTACACAAATATAGGTAACTTTTGAGTTACGCAAATTATTTTTCCGGTAAGCCATACATACACTCATAACCAGATGCTATGGTTATGACGTCATTAAAAACTATATTCGGGTTACCTTTATGCAATAAATACCGGATTATGCTAAATGAAGACTTAATACCCAACGAACAAGACCCAATGACAACTCTTACCGCTTTAATAGAAAAGGCAAAAAAAGATGGTTATGCCAATAACTTTCGTATAGAAAAAGATAAACTAATAACTGATGCGGGCGATGCAAGTTTTACGGCCGAAGAGGTGAAGATCACTAACTTCTATCGCTTCGAAGGTGAGTCGGACCCTGAAGATGAATCGATATTATACCTTATAGAAACTAAAACGGGCATCAGGGGTATTATTGTAAACGCATACGGCCCCGGTGCCGAAACCGAAGCACACGAATTTATAGAGCAGGTACATAAAATACATAAAGTGCTGCACGATAAAAAAGACGACAAATGATGACGGGCTTTTGGCTGCTCATAGCAGCTGTTGTTGCATATATAATATACCGCAACAAATCGAAAAAAAAGAAGCCATACAAGCTGCCGGCAGGTGCCAGGCAATTGCTGAATGAACATGTAAGTTTCTACCGCAACCTGACCGATGAAAACAAAACCATATTCGAAAAAAGGATAACAGACTTCCTGGCGCATGTTACCATTACAGGCGTGGGCGCAACGGTTGAAGACCTCGATCGTATCCTCATCGCATCGGGCGCTATCATTCCCATCTTCGCGTTCCCCGACTGGCGTTACAATAACATATCTGAAGTACTGCTGTATAAGGATACATTCAACAGGGAATACAAGATGGAAGGTAAAGACCGCAATGTACTGGGCATGGTAGGCGATGGCGCTATGAACCGCCAGATGATATTATCGAAACAATCGGTAAGGTCGTCTTTTACGCAGGAAGCCGATGGCCACAACACAGTGATACATGAATTTACACACCTGATAGATAAGGCCGATGGCGCTACCGATGGCGTGCCTGAATACCTGCTGGATAAGCAAAACATCATACCCTGGCTGGATATGATACACAAAACCATCGCTGAGATGAAACGCACCGGCCAATCCGATATCAACCTGTATGGCGCTAGCAACCAGGCTGAATTTTTCGCTGTTGTTTCTGAATATTTCTTTGAGAAACCGCAGGAGCTTGAGCAGAACCACCCGGAACTTTATGCACTGCTGCACCAAATGTTCCATAGCGAAAGCTAGCAGCCGCCATTATATCATTATTGTATTTTTGCCACCAACAGATAGCGAATGGATTTTTTGACCGTCAATAATATCACTAAAAAGCATGATGCTGATTTTTTACTGAACGATATTTCTTTCAGGCAAAACAAGGGTCAGAAAATAGCGCTCGCAGGCGAAACAGGTTCGGGCAAAACTACACTGATAAAAATAATAGCGGGGCTTGAGCAGGCTGACAATGGCAGCGTTTTCTTTGAAGGCAAGCAAGTAAAAGGCTTGCGTGAAAAATTGATGCCCGGCCACAAAGGCATCGCCTATCTTTCTCAATATTTCGAGTTATCAAACAACTACCGCGTGGCGGAACTATTGGCTTACGCCAATGATCTTACCGATGAGCGATCGGAAGAACTGTACAAAGTATGCCGCATAGAACACCTGCTCAGCCGTTGGTCGCAAACACTATCGGGTGGTGAAAAGCAAAGAGTGGCACTGGCTAAACTGCTCACTCAGGCACCCCGATTGCTCTTGCTCGATGAGCCTTTCTCCAATCTCGACCTGATACACAAAAACCAATTAAAAGCAGTAGTAGCGGATATAAGCGGGCAACTTGATATAACATGCATGCTCATTTCGCACGATGCTGAAGATATATTGCCCTGGGCCGATGAAATATTGGTGATGCAAGAGGGGCGCATAGTACAGCAAGGCAGTCCGCAAAAAATATACAACCACCCCGAAACAAATTATGTAGCCGGCTTATTTGGCAAATACAATGTATTAAAGCCTTCCATAGCAGCCTTATTCGGCGTACAAACAGGCAGTCCATTATACATAAGGCCGGAACAAGTACGTATTGATAGTAGCAGCCCGCACAGCATCCGTGCTACCATAGTCAAAACGCAATACATGGGCAGCCACTACGAGATATATATGCAATTGCAGGGAATCAGCTTAATAGCTACAAGTATTGATAATGTAACAATGGGGCAGGATGTTATGATATCTATAGTGCTACGCTAGACAGGTTGTGTAACTCTTCTCTTTGTTAATAGAACACTACTTACCAACCAGTTTTCGCTCGCTTATTGCTCTTATCGATTTGAATGTTTCGAACGGACCTTTCGTGGAGAACATATTCACTACCCATGCCGGTATCGATCCACCGGGGTCAACCAACGCTTCGTACACTACACTTAGCGTATTGGCATTCACCACTTTCACTTCCCAGTTTACTTTTGAGAATGGTACACGCACAATACCTTTTTTATCTGGTACAACACCGGCAACCGATATTGCATTCACCAGCATCGTATTGGCATCGCTGCGTGTTATTGTTATACGCACTACCGCATCGCGATTAGTTACGGGCCAGGGCATGCTTTTTTCGGAATAGTAAACAAGGTCATGTTCGCCAATGCGTTTTACAAGGGAAGATGTTTTGGTACTATAAACCCAGTCTGTTTGCTTGCTTATATCCAGCAATATGCCCTGCAGTATATCCAGTGTACCCTTCATTGTAAATGTAGCGCGCAAGGCTTTGTGTGGCGAGTTAGGTACCGTACGTGTATATATCTTTATGCCTTCGCTGTCTTTTTTCAGGTCCCATTTTTCTGCTGCGATGGCAGAAGGCATAGCATAAAACAATAAAACTATTAGCAGGTTAAAATATCTAGACATAAGTTGTTAATAGCGATCAGGATGATATATAAGTAAAGTTAGGAAATAGATAAACCTGCCAGACTGTTTTTCATTAGCACATTCTAAAATTTATTTATTTTCTTATGCTATCTGGTACCGCACAGGCATGGTTTTATCCGTTTAGTATTTTATTAAAAACTATACTGCAATAATGTCTGTTTCAATACAAGCAGGTCTTTGGGGGTTACTATCAGGCTCAGCACTTATATTAGGCGCAGTTGTTGGGTTTTATATGCAGCTAAATCAGCGGCTGGTAGCGGGTATCATGGCCTTTGGCAGTGGCGTGCTTATTTCGGCTCTCTCCTTCGATCTTATGGACGAGGCCTACAAAAGCGGCGGCTTCGATTCTGCTTCTATCGGCTTTGTAGGTGGGGCGCTTATGTATACCGTTGCCAACGTATTGCTCAATAAGTATGGAGCTAAACACCGCAAGCGCTCTGGCTACCAGCAGGCGTCGGAAAAAGAACAGGAAGGCAGCGGCAGCGCCATAGCACTTGGCGCCCTCCTCGATGGTATTCCCGAATCTATTGTCATTGGCGTTAGCATGATAAAAGGCGGTGCGGTGAGCCTGGTAGCGGTCATTGCTATATTTCTTTCCAATATACCGGAAGGGCTTTCTTCCGCATCGGGTATGCGCAAGGCCGGGCGCAGACCGCTGTATGTATTTGCTATATGGGGTAGCATTGCTCTTGTGTCGGGCATTGCTTCATTTACAGGTTATAGCGTCTTTGCGCATTTCGATACCGAGATCATTGCAGCTACCACAGCCGTGGCGGCAGGCGCCATACTGGCTATGCTTTCCGATACTATGATACCCGAAGCTTTTGAGACCGCACACAACTATGCAGGCCTCATTACGGTCGTCGGTTTTCTTTGCGCGTTTATACTTTCTAAATTGGCTTAAATCTTTTCACTATTCCGAAACTGGTACAAACATTTTACCATCATAGCGATATAAGCCTGTATTGCGTGTACCAGCCCATATATTGCCTGCTTTATCCTGCGCTATACTAAAAACACAATAGCTACCCGCACCACCCCTGGGTAAAAAATTCTTAAATGTTTTACCATCATATTTCCATACACCACCTATCGTTTCGCGCATGGTCATTTCCCCGGCCTCAGTACCAAACCACATATTGCCATCTTTGTCTTGTACAATACCGGTCACCCCGCACTCATCGAACGCACCACCCTGCACTACATTAGTAAAGGTTTTTCCGTCGTATCGTACCACGCCCTTGCCCCTTCTACCGCCCCAAATATTCCCATCCCTATCTTCATAAAGGCCGCCATACCACACTTCATCATTGGGTTTGAAATGAACAAGTTCTTTACCATCGTACCGGCACAAGCCTTCAAACCATGTACTGAACCATATATTGCCCTGCTTGTCTTGCAGCATACTTTTTACGCTATTCAGTATCAGCTTGTTTTTATTAATGATGTTTGTATCATCCAAAAATCGCGTGAATTTGCCACCATCATAATAAAACAAGTCTTCTTCTGTAGCTACCCATATCTTCCCTGCTTTATCCTGCATCATACACGCCACCTTAGTTTTTCGCGATGGCACGGCCTGGTTGCTCATCGAAAAATAACCACTGGTGCTCACGGGCATCCTTATAAAATTCCGCCCGTCGTACCGGCAAATACCTACGTCTGTACCTATCCATATATTGCCTTCTTTATCTTGAAGTAATCCGGTGGTAGTGTTACTGCACAATCCGTTTTTAGTAGTGTAATTAGTGAATGTGCGCCCATCGTACCGGTAAACACCTTCCGCACTGGTACCAAACCACAACTCACCATTCTTTGCTTCCAGTATATGATTCAGACAGGCATATTCATTCGAGCCCATTGTTTTCACAATCTTGGGCGTAGTGTTTTGCATTTGTAGCGGGTTGCGCTGTCCGTTGCAGGAAGCGAAACAAACCAACGATAGCAGCAGAATGTTGAGGGCTTTCATAATATGAATATCCACATTTATATGTTAGGGAAATGTTACATGTAAAAACTCATATCAAAACATGGTTTATTAGGTAACTTTAGTAAACCGACTATACAAACATGAATACTGAAGCCCAACACGAAGATGCGTTAAAGAGCTATCTATCTTCCCACTATATACATAAAAGCAACTGGCTCAGGGCCGCTGTACTTGGCGCTAACGATGGGTTGTTATCCACGGCAAGTATCGTTGTTGGTGTAGCATCTGCCAATGCCGTAAGAGCGCCTATCGTCCTTGCTGCTTTAGCTGGCCTGGTTGCGGGGGCTTTATCAATGGCGGCGGGCGAATATGTTTCGGTAAGTTCACAAACCGATATTGAGAAGGCTGATATTGCCCGCGAGGCAAAGGAACTGGAAGAGATGCCCGAGGAAGAATTGCAATACCTGGCCACTATCTATGAGCAGAGAGGCCTAAAAAAAGAAACCGCTTTGCAGGTAGCACAGGAGTTGACAGCGCACGATGCACTGGCCGCGCATGTGAGGGATGAACTGGGCATCAATGAAATTAGCAAGGCAAACCCCTTGCAGGCTGCACTGGCATCGGGGGCATCTTTTACTTGTGGCGCCATACTGCCGCTTGCCATTGCTATTTTTATGCCGTTAAAAAATATGGTTTATTATCAGTATGGTTTCAACATTGTATTCCTGATGATATTGGGCGCCATAGCTGCTAAAACTGGCGGCTCCGGTATATTGAAAGCTATTTTACGCATTACGCTTTGGGGTACACTGGCTATGGTGATTACAGCTATAGTAGGCCACTTTTTTGGCGTTGCCGTGTAAAGTAATAAGCACTACACCACGCGCTTAAAATTTAAACCCAAGCGATAAGACCAATGGGCCATCGCCGTTCAGTTGTTTTATTTGAGTTTGGCCGGTAACAACATTGTATCCCTCCACTTTGGTCAGGTTCATTACCAGCTTCAGCGATGCGTACGGCCCGCCACCGCGCCTGGTAACACGGCGCATATAGCCAAACCCACCGCCGGTATAAAGCCCATTGTCTTTGGGTGTATTATATATTATACGTGGGTCGCTGCCGTGGTATTGCCCGTTCTGTTTATAGAAATTCATCCCTATATCCCAATGCAGAAAAAGCTGGTTATTTTTCTGCGGCCTTATATTGAGATGAAGGTCGGCGTATACTGCGGGAACAAATGTAGAGGTGTTGATAAGAGTGGGCCCATATTCATAGCCCTGCACGCCAATGCCTGCACCCAGGTGTTGGATAAGCGTATAATTGTACGTTACAGAAAAACCGGGGCTCCAGCCTACATCGGCAAATACACGATGCTTTTGCGCGTATGAACTTACTGATAAACAAATCAGTAGGGCGGTAAAAGAATATCTCATAGGGTGCTTCTTACCCTACAAGATATACAACCGCCGCAAATTTCTTCGTATCCATTGCGCAATCTGCCCCTTCTATTGTCGCATACTGCACCCGCCGCTTTAAGGTTTTGTTTCGACATTTGTATGGCAATACAATATGGCGGAGCAGCAACCGCGATAACAAACGGGCGGAACCGAAAAGCCTTATGAGTAGGATAAAAATCTATCGTTATGTCAGAAAACAAAGTATCATTACACAGAGTGCTTACCGCGCCACCTGAAAAAGTGTTTCGCGCATTTACCGATCCTTTGGCTATAGCCGCATGGCTGCCACCTTACGGCTTTCTTTGCACCGTGCACCAGATGGATGCTAAAGCAGGTGGCACATTCAGAATGTCTTTTACTAATTTCAGCACAGGCAACGGCCACTCATTCGGGGGCAGCTATGTTGAAGTAAAACCGGCAGAACTGCTGAAGTACACAGACAAATTCGACGACCCGAACTTACCTGGAGAGATGACCACTACGGTTTGGTTCAAGAAAACTTCAGTAGGTACTGAACTATCCGTTCTTCAGGAAAATATACCGTCTGTTATACCTGCTGAAATGTGCTACCTGGGCTGGCAGGAGTCGCTGGAAAAACTGGCCAAGCTGGTACAGCCTGAAATACCTGATGCTTAGGTTTACCGAGGAAAAATAATATAGCAATGCTGCCCTGCCGGGTGGCATTTTTTCGTGTTATTGCAACAGAGCAAATCAGTGTATTGGAAGCTTGCCATGAACAATAATAGTTATACATTTAAAATCAACCTTAAAAACCTGAACTATGCAAATGATAAACGAAAACGAATTGATATTAAAGCCAACAACTGTTGAAGACCTCGAACACCTGTTTCAGTTTCAGCTGAACGAAGAAGCTATTTACTTAGCTGCATTTACACCCAAAGACCCTACCAATAAAGCAGCCTATATTGAAAAATACACCAAACACCTGACCGACCCTACCAACAATACACAAACCATCTGGCTCGATGATACTATTATCGGCAGCATTGCCAAGTTCATAATGTTTGGCGATGCGGAGATAACCTATTGGATAGACAGGCAATATTGGGGCAAAGGCATTGCCAGCAAAACCTTGCAACAGTTCCTGGATATCGAACGTACACGCCCTGTTTTTGGCCGTGTAGCGTTTGATAATATTGGTTCACAAAAAGTGTTGCAAAAAGCAGGCTTCAAACGCATAGGGCAAGACAAGGGTTTTGCCAATGCCCGACAGGCAGAGATAGAAGAATTTATTTACAAATTAGAATAACAAGCCCGCTACCAAGCGGGTTTTATTTTTGTGCTTTGCTTAATGGCATGTAAAAATGGGTGTTTTTCACGTTGTGCAGAAAGTATGAGTAGCTTATCTTGATGCCGCTCTCAATTAAGAGACACAGTTTTTTCTTCATTTATCACACACTAAAAACAAAAATCATGAGCACACCTCCTCCCCCGGCATTTACGCTGACCATCGCTTCTATCAATGCAGCGTCTATAAGCGCGCAGTTTACAGGCGATCCCGGCTGCCCTCTTACACTTGTCACCAACCCTTCTGCAAACCCAAGCACTTCATTCGATATGGTGGCTGACATGATATACGGGCCCTATACACAGTATTACCCCAACCCTTACTACCCCGATAATAATTCAAACTATGCGGGCGGACAGGTAACTATTATGCTGATGGGGCAGCAATGCGGCCCTGCAAGCAATGCTTTTCAAACGGTTGTTTTCCTGGATACCGATGACGATGGCAACCTGGAGGCATGGGCTTTCAACGGTGCTATGACACCCGCTAATCCACGCTCCGGTTCGCTGGCGCAGTTCGCAACATTCACGGCCGCTTATGGCAACAATACCACCAGCCCCAATGCTACCGATATACTGAAGACAGCAATGGCTGCAGGCGCTGCTATAAAAACCCTGAAAAACGGCGCAGGTAGCTGGAGCTTTAATAATGGTCAATGCTTTGCTGTTAACTTTCAAATTCAATCGAGCTAGGCACTACCACAGTTGAGCTGCTTAACAAAGAATAACAAAAGGCCTGCATCATGCAGGCTCTTTGTTTATTATTACATACGCCTGTTTAAAAATGCCATTCCTGCTGCCACTTCATTAAAATATAATCTTCAAGCCGAGGTATTATATTTTCGGGGTGCTGGCTATTGTAGGTATCATGGTAGTAAGCCACTTTTCCCGATGGTGCCAATAGCTTTCGCTCGTGCAGCTGATTGACACTACAATAGTGCGCTACTGGGTTCCAGAGGTGGCGCCAGAAAGCTTCGGTCACGCTACGGGTTATATATACATTCTTTATGGTAGGGCGGCGTTGCAATAGCTGCACAATGTTCACAAAACTGTAATCTTCAAAATTGCATTCTATCGCTTTGTCTGAAAGGCCACCAAGCATTTTGGCATGTTCCTCATTATCCGGCTCGGCATCATCTATAGAACTGAACAGATCGGTTAGGGCTATTTGTTTATCACGACAGAACTGCTTCCACTCAGCAGGCCCTGCATCTATCAAAGAAGCCTCCCCATACAAACGCGGCAATACATCCCAAAAGTAGTTTTTTGCTGTGCTGCCATAAAACCACTCGGCTGTATTAGTTGCAGGCCAAGCGGGGTTGAACGTACCAACGATCAGCGTAGTAGGCTCAAAATCAAGTTGTGTAAGCGCTAGCTGGTTTTTGAATTTATGATCGCAGGGCATTGAGAAATTGTTAGGCGTATGCAGCAAATTAAGACTTAAACTTCCTGATGGAGATAGATACAATGTCATTCAATTGGACATGTTCCGAACATTTAATTGATAGTTTTTGAATTATTACTATAGATTCCTTACAGGTATTGTTTTCTTAATTCTGTGTAAAGAAGATTCATACCCTCATCTACTTCATTAGTTTGAGCATTAGAGAGTATGATAAATGCTTTATCCTCATTTTTAAAGACATATACTTTTGCAAGAAATGTACCTGGATTACCCGTACTAGAAGAAATCAATCTTCCTTTTTCGTCCTTTTCCCAAAACCAACCAATCGAAAATATGCTAGCTCCATAGTGCAAAAACTCAAATTCTTGTTTGTTTAGCATACTTAATTCACCTTGCAATCCTTTAAGCTGGAATTGTATGAATTTAGCATAATCAGGTAAGGTGATATTAATATTGCCCGCAGGTAAAAGCCAGTTTAATTTATAATTTTCAGTAGGTGCTTCAGGAGTTAAAGAAGCATCATGTCCCCAGGTCTGTTTAACGTTTTTAACGTTTGGTTGTCCAAAATCAAAATCAATATTCAGGTCTTTGCCAAGCTGTTTTACCATTTGTTTATAGCTTTTGCCCGATACCCTTTCTAACATTAATCCTACAGCAACATAATTCGGATTTGAAAAGGAAACTTCATTACTTGTTTGTACCGGAGGTTGTTGTAATACCCATTGCAAAAATTGATACCGTTGTTGTTGCTCATCCCCTTTGAATTGATTCTGTGTCGGTAAAGCATCAGTATATGTGTATTTTATAAATTTTGTTCGAAACGTAAGTAAGTCGAGTAAGGTATAGTTGTAGTACTCCTTTCTGCTATGGACTTTCATTTCAGGAAAAATATCGAAGAACTTAGAATTCCATGATAATTTACCTTGTTTTACCAGCAGAGCTGCCAATATTCCTGTAACTGCTTTAGTATTAGAACCAATTCGAAAGCGGTCGTTAAGTCTCGCCTCTAATTTTGTATTTATTTTTCTTACCCCCAATACTTGCATTTCATAAATAGAATCAGAAGAAATGACAGCATATGCCAATTCAGGTATTTTTGATGTCTTTCGAATGTTGTTTGCAAATGACCTTGTAGGTTGACCGTTTGAATAGCTATTGATTAATAGCAGGAGAATAACAATAAAACCACGATTCATGCGTAACGGGTAAGTACCAGGCATAATTTGGAAGAGATATGTTGCAATTTATTGAAAAAGGATACAATATATCCATACAATAATCTTCGCCGCTTAGTCGCTGATGACACCTTTGAGTTTATGGAGGTCTAGTTAATGAAGTATATACTACTTCAACAATGTGTCTCGCTCATCCTAATCTCCC
>CAMLFX010000090.1 GCA_946479435.1 uncultured Sphingobacteriales bacterium
CATCTGCTACTTCGACAACTGCCTGGTGAACGGCGCCTACATACCCGCCATCGGTATCTACAAGATAGAGAGCAAGACACAGTTCATCAACGTCGATGCCAGTACCGGCGAACTGCAACTGGCCATGCAGGAAGGTACCGAGGTCTCTAAGTACGATAAGGCAGCCCTCATCTTCGCCAGCAATGCCGAAGAAGGCTTCGATGTACTGATACAGGATACCAACCGTGGCGAAGAGGCCGTGTTCTGGCGCGAAACCTTCCTGGGCATAGCACCACAGGCCGATGAGTACCACAACACCAAAGAGTTCCTGGGCATGGCGAAGAACTTCATCACCAAACAGATACCCCAGGAGTATGATATGGAGCGCACCGACCAGATAGACCTGCTCAACAAGTCGGTAGAGTACTTCCAGATCAACGAGTCGTTCGATCGCAGCCAGTTCGAGAAACAGGTGCTGAAGGATGGCGGGCTCATCAAGTCGTTCCGCAACTTTGGCGAGAGCTATGCAGAAACCAACGATCTTGAACTACCCGACAGGTTCGACATATCGGAGCCTGCCGTAAAGCGCCAGCAGCGTGTGTTCAAGAGTGTCCTCAAGCTCGATAAGAACTTCCATGTGTACATACACGGCGATAGCAGCCTTATTGAGAAGGGCTATGATAGCCACCTCAACAAGAGTTACTACAAGATCTACTTCGACGAAGAGAATTAAATAAAAAAGCCCCGGCATTACCGGGGCTTTGTATTAGAAGATCAATTGTTGCACTATTGCAGCACTATATTACCACGGTACACCTGCGTACCACTACGTAGCTCTACATTGTACACGCCCGGTGCAAAGCCACTCACATCCACATCGCGTTGCAGCTTAGTACTGGTGTTACGGAACGATTGCCTGTACACGTTGCTACCCAGCATGCCGGTCACGGTGATGTTCACTTGTTCGCCAACAGGCAGGTTAGTACACTCAAGCATAAAGCGGCCGGTTGCAGGGTTGGGGTAAACCGATAGCTTACCTGTTTGCACATTGCCAACAGACACGGTAGCATTGAAAGTAGTGCGGAAGGTATCGGTACCGCAAAGACCTACTACGTACAACTCTACTTCATAAGTACCGTCAGCAGCATATACATGGTTAGGAGAATCGGTACCCGATGTGAAGCCATCACCAAAGTCCCAATGATATGTAAGGGGGTTGATATCAGCTACGTTACCAAAGGCCGAGAAGTCGTAATCGAGCCCGAAGTGTGTTTCGTTGATGCCGGTTATATCGGGCTTGGGGTTTACAATAACGGACAGGGTATCCGATATACCTGCGCCAGGACCACTAAGGCAGCTATCAACAAGCCTGTATTCAGTGTTAGATGCGGGCTTAATGATAAGCCTTGTTTGAGAGCCTGAAACAGTGGTTATGTTGGTAAACGGCACGCTGCTACCCGCAGGCCTGCTTTGCCACTGAAATACTACGCCATTAACCCGTGGTATATCCAATGCAGCAGATACATCTATATAATCATCCATGCATATAGTTTGCGAACCTGTTGGCGATAAAGAGGAACTGGTAGATACGCCATTGCATATTGGCACATACTCATCGGCACCACGTGTATAGCCACTACGGAATTGCCCGTCAATATCATCCCTGTTAATAAGACCTAATGATGTACCGCCAAGATTGATATTGCCCAATGCCGTGCGCGTCAGATGAAGGTCATATTCATCCATAAATGAAACAGGGTATGTGTTGCTTTGCACTTCATGCACGCTGCCAATTGCTGTACGGAATGTTGCGAGAGAAGCATAGTTTGTTGAACCGATTTTAGCAAAGATGCCTCCGGGTGCTGAATTGTAGGTATTGTAGTCAGAGTAAACAATATTAGCCGGGCTTACATAAACAACTACAATATTTTCACTGGCTGCACTACCTGTAGTACGTTCGTTCACGAATATATTATTCCCTATGCGGAACTGGCTTGAAGCATTACCAATGTTGTTCTTAAAAGCCACCGAATAAGCGTTCAATATTGAAATACCATCCATATTGCCGCTAAGTTTCACTGTGTTATTTACTATGTCGGCATGAATTACCCCACTCCCAACATAGCTGATACCAATCAGGTTACTCATACTATCAGCGGTATGATACATTGTATCGCCCACAACCTCTGTACTGCCTCCGTCGGAAAACAACATATTATTGGTAACTGAAGAATATACGCCTCCCGGTGCCGGGGTGCCACCCACAATTAATTCAATACCCCTGGTTGTCGCGTTTAGTTTTTTAGTACTGAAAAATATTGCGTTACGTGTGATAAAAAGAGAATCATTAAGTACCTGATGTAAAATGCCGTAGCCTTCGGTTTGAGGATACAAACCCATGTGAGCGATACTATTGGAATCGATATGAACCTTACCCACACCTTGATTGAGCAGGATACCTGCCTTGGCATAACTACTAATATAGTTGCTTCTTATTATCAGGTTAGCATTGGTATTGCCAACAGTGCCTTCTGATGTAATAGCCGTTGGCCCTTGTATAATGTTGTTCTTTATTGTATTATTTATGTTGCCACCGGTACCTATATAAACGGTACTTCCGCTACCTGTTTGCAAGCCTCTCAGCTCCAAATTGCTCACGGTGTTGTTAGTAGCACCATTTTTCATCAATATTGCATAGTGCGATTGTGCTGTGCCTGTACCATTCACACGAAAGGTTGGGTAAGACATTAAAGAAGGTATTGTACTATTGATAGTTACCCAATCAGCACCGTCGAAAACGAAACAGTCTGTAGATGCCAGGTTGCAATTTAATACTAAAGGAGCGTTACCTGTATTTATTACCGTGATAGTATTAGCGGCACTGGCACCCGCCTTATTGATAAATGTAACCGGTAATGTTTCATTAGCACCATTATAATTGTCCTGCAATTCCAGCTCGTAGGGTTGAGTAAGCGTAGCAGGTATTGCATTGTACGCATTTTGTATACTGGTATAATAACCAATATTTGTACCGCTGGCTTTCAGCATTACCGAGTTTACCTGCGCATTGGCCAGTATTGGTAACACAGTGCACGCCGCTACACCAATAATAGTAGTAAATAGTTTTTTCATAATCTCAGGCATATCTTTTTATAAGGCCATATAAGCCTATAAATATAAAAATAAATATGGCACAATGCGTGCGGGGAGCATCTTTTAATGCCATACTAATACTAACAAAAAAATTACTGTCCGTGCACTCTTGTTTGCACTGATAGTATAAAACTGCCCCGAGGAATACCCGGGGCAGCTTGTGTAAAACAATCCAAAAAAAACAGACTTACATATTTTTTAGCGCATCTTTCAACTCAAGGTTCACCAGGTTGCGGTTTTGCAATAAATGCAGCGACAACTCTCTTAATTTACCATAGTGTTTCGATTGGGCATTAAATTTTTCAGTGTACATCAGGCGCTCACCATCCTGCGAGGCAGATTTTATATTGGCTTTTAGCCCTGCTATGTTTTGACCCAGTATATCAAGCGCTGTATTAAACGCTTTAAAAGCCTCCTCTTCCTGATTATTTACCAGATACCTGTCAATATCATCAATTACTGATGCAAAATTGCCGGGTGTAGCAATTACTTTTTGCTTAACAGGCGAATCGACAACCTGTTGCGCCGATGCTGTATTGCTTGCAACAACCATGGTAAACAAGGATAAGGCAATGAGTGTGTTTTTCATTAGGTATCTTTTTATTTTGATTGCAAAAATTGAGCCAGTTTAATAGCTGACAGTGTGCGAAAATGTGTTATTCTTCTAAAAAATCCTTCATTTCTTCAATTATCTCCTGCCGGTTAGCCAACATGTCCATCGACAATTCCTTAAGATGAACTGCGCGTGTATCCTCGTCCATAATCCGTTCTGCTACTTCAGCATTTTCCTCACGGTCAGTTGTTGTTTTCAACAAAGCTTCCAACTACTTTTTATGCTTTTGTTCCATTTGTATCAGCAACCGGTAACTGCGCTCTGCTTCCATTTGTTTACCGGCATTCAGTTGCGTTTCAAAGCTCTTCAATTCCCTTGTATAAGTTGTTTTGAATTCGCCGCCTGGCGCCAGTTGGGCATTAGCAATACTGAAACAAAAAATAAAGGTTATAACCAAGATCAGCTTCATGTAAACATTTAGTTTGCTTAAAGCTAATTAAAAAGACAATTGATAAGACATGCATGGTTGGGGTTTTTATTATTTACTGTATTTTGAAGCTGCTACGTTCAATTAATACATAATGAAGAAGCTAAATAGTTTTCGCTTTGCATGCATATGCTTTATACTTCCCATATTTACCAAAGCACAAACCGCAAACGACACACTTTATAGCATATTAAAACAAAAAGACAGCCTTTTATTTAACGAAGGGTTTAACCGCTGTAATGTCAATATTTTTGAAAGCTTGTTAAGTAACAATTTCGAGTTCTATCACGATGAAAACGGCGCCACTCTTTCGAAAGAAAAATTCATAGCCGACTTCAAACAAAACGTTTGCGGACTTAGCTATAAAGCCAAAAGAATGCTTGACCCCGGCAGTTTGCATGTTTATCCTCTTTACAAGAATAACACACTGTATGGGGCAGTACAAACGGGGACCCATAGCTTTTATGGTATAGAAAATGATAAACCCGAATACCTGACCAGTGTAGCACGATTCACAAATGTATGGTTGCTGGAAAATGGCGACTGGAAACTGAAACGATCTGTTAGTTACGACCACCATGATAATTCTATCTTACCCAATTTTGAAAATGCAGCATCAGTGAATGCCTGGCTGAAAGCAAACAAAGTACCGGCACTTGCTATTGGTATTATCCGCGATAGTGTGCTGCAGGAAGTAAAAGTATTTGGTGAACTGGATAAGAGCCGACCTGTTGCTTATAACTCCATCCATAACGTTGCTTCCATTACCAAACTAATAACCACCATGACTACACTAAGATTGGCAAGTGTAGATAAGTGGGATTTAGATGAGCCACTGCAACACTATTGGACCGACCCGGACATTGCCAATGACCCGCGCAGCAAAACTCTTACTACACGTAATATACTAAACCAACAAAGCGGATTCCCTAACTGGCGCTACCAATTGCCGGGTAAAAAACTAGCCTTTATACATACACCAGGCACAGAATACGGCTACTCTGGTGAGGGGTTCGAGTATCTACGCCACGCTTTGGAAAAAAAATTCAATAAATCATTTGATGTATTGGTAAATGAGACATTGTTGAAACCATTAGGTATGACCGATAGCAGGCTGACATGGAACGATGCAATGATAGCCCGTTTTGCGATACCTCACAATGCTGAAGGTGTTGCACTGGAAGTAGACAAGAATACTAAACCTAACGCTGCCGACCTGTTCAAGACCACTATCCCCGATCTTGCCAAGTTCCTTATTGCAGCACTACACAATGAAGGGCTTAATAAAGATGTAGCTGCACAAATGATAGCACATGCTACTAAAACAAAAGACAACCGTTATGTAGGGCTTGGCTGGTTTATTTATGATCTGGGCAATGGTGAATACGCTATGTCGCATGGTGGTGACGATGCAGGCGCGCACAGCATTTGCTTCCTGTTGCCCAAAACAGGTGACGGGCTCATCATCTTCGCCAATTCAGACAATGCACCGTCAAAAATATACAGCGATATCATACGTGCATATCTGGGTGAGAGAGGCCAGGCAATTATTGATATTGAACTGAAATAGCTTAACTTATTCACTTACCTCTGCTTCTTCGCCATACATCTGGTGGCGATACTTAAGCGATGGTGAAGGTATCAATGCACCTAAACCAAGCTCACTCCATTTCTCATCAACCGATTTAATAGTAGCATCATCGGCAGCAATAATATTTGGCCATGGGCGGTCGAAGCCATCGAGCGCTTTTGTTTTGCGTGTGCCATCAAGACCAAGAATGTTCTTGTCCTTACCGCCATAAAAATGATCACGACGGGGATCAAGATTATTGCAGAAACGCCATAGGGTATCTGCAATATCATCGGTATAAATAGTATGCTCTACATAGCATATCATTTTTATGCCTTGCAATGCAGGTAACTGTGCCATTGATTTATGCAGCTCTTCTATATGGCCGGGATGATCTTTCTCTACGGCTATGAATAGTACAGGTATATCCCAGTCGCGCGCCAATTTATCGTTCAGGTTCTTTATTTCTGCGTGTTCTGACATCAGCTTCTCTTTCGAGAAAGATGCAGATAATTTGAATGGCAGTAATGGCTCTGTTATTTCTTCTTCGCTTTTACGTGTACCATCTATGCACATTTTACCTCCAAAACCTAAGCGGCTACAGCTATGATCCAACACATCCATCGGCCCCTGGCTGAAATAGATATCGGTAGCGGGATTGATATTCTCAAATACTTTTTGTGCCAGTGTTTTATAATCACCTGCATCTACATCGCCATCAGCTATCACCAGTATTTTATTGAACATCATTTGCCCCGCTCCCCACATAGCATTCATTACTTTTTGCCCCTGGCCCGCATATTCTTTTTCAATGGTGGTGATAACAAGGTTATGAAACACCCCTTCAATAGGCATGTGCATATCCTTAATTTCAGGCACCATAGTCATTTTAATAGGTGCTAAGAATATGCGTTCTGTTGCTTTACCCAGCCATGCATCTTCCTGCGGTGGTATGCCTACAATGGTTGCAGGATACACAGCCTTTTTACGATGCGTGATTGCCGTAACATGAAAGCGTGGATACCAGTCTGGCAACGAGTAGTAGCCAGTATGGTCGCCAAACGGCCCTTCCCATAGCAGCTCATCATCCATATCTACATAGCCTTCTATTATTATGTCGGCATCAGCAGGCACTTCTATATCAGGCTGCGTAATGCACTTCACCAGTTCCACACGCTTTTTGCGCAAGAAGCCGGCCAACATGTATTCATCAACATTTTCAGGTAGTGGTGCAGTAGCTGCATAAGTGTAAACAGGATCGCCACCCAGGGCTACAGCCACAGGCATTTGCTTGCCCAGTTTCTTATACTCATTAAAATGCTTGGCCGATACTTTATGTTTGTGCCAGTGCAAGGCGGTAGTGTCTTTGCTAAACACCTGCATACGGTACATGCCTATATTACGAATACCCGTGTTAGGGTCTTTAGTATGTATAGCAGGTAGTGTAATGAAAGGACCACCATCTTTAGGCCAGCATTTCAGCACCGGCAGCTTACCAAGATCGGGGCGCATCATTACCACTTCCTGGCAAGGGCCGTGGCCTTTTTTTACTTTAGGCATCCAGTTGGCAAACTTGCCCAGCTCAGGCAACATAGCCAGTTTTTCCAACAGGCCGTTTTTAGGGCCGGTCAGTTTTTTGAACAACTCTTCAATATCATGCGCTACATCATCCAGCGTATCAACACCCAGTGCCATGCACATGCGGCGCTCGCTACCCATGCCGTTTATCAGTAAAGGAAATTCAGTACCTGTATTTTCGAAAAGTAAAGCTTTGTTGCGATCGGGGGTTTTGGATACGCGGTCGGTGATCTCTGCTATTTCCAGTATAGGATCAACAAAGGTTTTGATGCGTACCAGTTCGCCCGCTTTATCCAGCGCTTCAATAAAAGCGCTTAGCGATGAATATGCCATAGGCGGCAAAGGTACGGCATGGGGGAATAACCAGAGTTGCCATGAAATATTTTGTGATATCATTAAAGGCATGGTTTGTACCTTCAAAGTGAATATTTCAATGAGCATAAATACAGGCATACTGCATTTACCTACTATTTATAAGTTTTTACTTGTAATAGCCTTGGGCATAGTAGGCTTTAATGTAGGTAGAAGAGAAATAGGTAATGATGCAATTAATGAAAGCCTGTTGTTTGTTTACTCACTAACGAAGGCTATATACATCTGCCGGGCTTTCCTGGTGCGCATACGCGCCACTGCCAACGAACAATTGAACCATATTGATATTATTTCCTTTATTGGTTTCAACGCATTGCTACTGGTTTTTTCTTACGGGGTAGATTATCTGACACTTTACGAAATCAACCCGCTTTCATTCAGCGGAATTACAACACACGATCAGCTAATCCCTCACACTACTGCATTCATTTATTACAGCATATCAGTATTCTCTACTGCCGGCTTTGGCGATATTCTACCTAAAACAGTAGCGGCCCAAATACTTGTTAGCAGCGAAATGATGCTATCATGGTTCCTCACCATCCTGGTAATAGCAAACTTCGCTACTATAAGGGCGGCATTTAAGAAGATCGATGGCGAGGATAAAATTTCCAACGAATAATAAACCTTTACACCCCCGAAATAAGAAAGCCACCCACGGGGGTAGCTTCGTTGATACTTACTAAATATTTTCTATTACCAAAAGGAATGGGGACAAAGCACTTTCGACTTCTGGAATTTAGGATCCTTAAACAGACCTGTTTTGAATGCTGTTATTTCATAACCACCACGCAAGTTGCTGGCAGCGCGCAAGCCTGATACGTTCATATCATAACTGACACCGAAGCTGTATGTTTTATACTTCATCTTTACTGTTGGTATAACAGCATCGTTATACCTGTAGAATGCGCCCGCAAACAGTATAAATTGAGATTCGCCTTCTACGGCTTCTTCCCTGCTCCAGCCCAATAATCCACCAGCTATTATTTCGTTATAGGTTCCCTGGTTCACATAGTTAAGATGTGCCTGCAGATTATAATTTTCATTTAGCTTCATGCTAAAGCCAGCCTGGCCGCTCCAACGCATAGCCAGGTTGATGAGCTGATTGTTGTAGAAAGATGTTTTAGGTTGTGTGAAATGATAGCCACTAACGCCGAGGTAATAGGTAAGCTGGTGCCTGGTTTCTGTACCGCTGCTGCTACTAAAGCTGATACCCGCACCAAGATCCCAATTCAAAAAATTAGTACTGCTGAAATTTTCACCTGTGCCACGCCCTTCGGTGCGGTAATCTTCATCCACAGTTACTTTACTGGGGTCGAAGCTGCGCTGTGAAAAGCCACCCATAAAACCAACAGACAAGAAGGAGTTATGTGCATCTTCCAGCGACTTATTGTAGTTAATAGCGGGTGTCACCGTTACAGTTTGCATGCTTGTAGAGCCCGCCTTGTCGTAAAACGCCATCAGCCCTACGCTCAGGTAATCATTCACCCTATCGTTTAGCGCAAAACGCGTTTCAGCATTCACCATGCCCGTTTGGTATGGCTGGCTGATACTGTTCCATTGCGAACGGAAAGTAGCGCCCACTTTATAGTCGCCCGTAAATACTCCTGTAAGGGCAGGGTTACGAAGTATAGACGTTTCGTAAAATTGCGAAAAATGTATATCCTGCGCACCTGCAGCAAAGGGTATTGCTAATACCGCCAGCAAACTTGTTAACCTCTTTATTCTTCTTTCCATCTTATTTCTTTTTTAACGTACCAGCGTTATATCTCCTTTCCATTGTATCAGATCGCCATTATCGCAAATAGCTTCTACTATATATACAAATACATCGGGTGGTAATTGCTGGCCTTTATATGTACCATCCCATCCCGCAGCTTTATCATTCAGGTTGAATTTGGAACGTTGATATACCACTTCGCCCCAGCGGTTGTAAACACGGAAGGACTGCACCTGGTCGAGCCCTACCCCACGCGGATAGAATACATCGTTATGCCCATCGCCGTTAGGCGTAAATGTATTAGGTATAAATAACTGGCTTTTATCGCATAAAACAGTTATCGTTACCTTGTCAGAATCCTGGCAGCCATGATCTGTAAATACTGTTACAACATAGTCTGTAGTACGTGTAGGTGTTGCCATAGGGTTAGAGCAATCGCTGCAACTCAGGCTTGATGCCGGCGCCCAAAGGAAGCGGTCAATCAAAGAACCATTTGAATTGAGCTGTGTACTACCACCCGCTATGATTGTTGCTGCGCCGCTTGCCGTTACATCGGGAAGCGGGTGTACTACAATTTTTACGGAATGTGTATCCGGAATGCAACTACCCTCGTATGCTACTACCACATAGGTTGTAGTATTATTGGGCGAAGCGACAGGCTCTGCTGCTTTGCTATCATTCAGGTTAATAGCTGGAAACCATTCATATCTCTGGGCGCCACGCGCACGTAGCTGGAAGATTTGCCCGTCACATATTTCACCACCTGTATCTACCTCGCTATCTGTTTTTGTTTTTATACCTATTATTACCTGGTCGGTATCACTGCATTTGTTAGCATCAGTACCAATTACACTGTATTCTGTTTCTGCAGCCGGCGATGCTAATGGATCGGGGCAATTGGTACAGCTCAACCCACTGGCCGGCGACCAGACATAACTGACACCACCGCTACCCAGCAATTGAGTTGCATCTCCCAGGCATATTGTAGTATCGAGCCCTGCATTAATTACCGGCAATGGATTAACCACTATATCCTGAATGAGACTATCCTTACAGCCATTGCCATTCGTAACGATAAATTTCACTTTATAGGTACCCGTGTTTGGATAGTACATTGTAGTCTCATCGAACAGGCTGGTGGTGCCATCATGAAATTGCCATAGCCAACCTGTAATTGCAGAGAAGTATGCTGTAGATTTATCTTTGAAAATAACTTCCGATCCTTCGCAGGCGGGGCTGTATTCAAAATCAACCTTCACACCATCTACACGTATGGTATCCTTGCCATCACTGCTATTAGTGCACCCTGCCCCGTCGCTTAAAATGATCTTAGGAAAATAAGATCCGGGAATAGTATAAGTATGTGTTGTAGTAGCTACACCATTTGTAATTACGGTAATACCATCGCTAAAATCCCAGACCACGGAAGGCACATTTGTAAGGTTAGCACTAAAATTCACATCCAGCGGGGCGCAACCTGTTAATGGGGCATAAGTGAAAGAACCAGCATAACCCAATACATTGACTGACGAATAAGCCGTATCGGTACACCCCGCGGTGTCTTCTACAATAAGTGTTACCACATGGAAACCGGAGTTGTACACATCGTTAGGATTTATTAACGTGTTTTTGTTACCATTACCCATATCCCAGTCGTATTTTAGCGGCCCGCCCGTAGATGTGTTATTAGCAACAACCTGCAACGGAGGACAGACCGAAAATGTATCGCTTAAGGTAAACTTCGCATCGGGCTTGGTTATTTTAATATAATCGGTACGTTCAATTGTATCCTTGCAGCCATGTATATCTGTTACTACCATTGTAACAGTGTATGTACCTGTTGCTGCGTACGCATGTGTAGTAGATACACCTGTGCCTGAATTACCATCGCCGAAATCCCAGTTTGCAGTTGCAGCGTCGTTGGTGTTACATTCAAATTCCAGCGCCTGTCCAATACAACCATACATATCGTTGACATTAAAACTTGCGGCAGGTTTCCATACCTCTATATAGTCATCCTTTTGTAGCGAGTCTTTACAACCGTGGCTGTCTGTTACAATAAGCTTTACATCGTACGTACCGGGTGCCGCAAATGTTTTAGTAACCGGCGAGGGGCTTGGACTAAGCCCTCCCCCATTGCCTAAAAATATCCAGGTGCGGCTGTCGAATGTGGTTCCGGGAGTTAAAGTGGACAGATCGCTAAAGGTGGAGCTAAGTATGGAACAGCCGCTTGTTGGCGAAGCCGAAAAATCGACAGTGGGCTTTGATGCTAAAACCCAATCTATTTTATTCAGCGTATCCCTGCAACCCAGCGAATCGGTTGCTACCAAACGAATATCGTAATAACCTGTGTTATTGAAACCATGTGTATATTTCATCATGCTATCAGCATAATATACACCATCTACCCACCAGGCAAGGGATATTGGGGTTTCGCCGCCTGAAAGACCTCCGGTGAATCTTGCCGTTCCACCTTTGCAAATAGTAGTATCTGTTGCGGTCATCTGAGCTTTGGGATCAATCAGCTTCAACCTGGCGCGGAACGTATCGCTACAACCCGTAACGCTGTTGAACGCTACCATCATAGTATTATAAGTGCCAAGAGATGAATAGGTATGGGTAACTACATCGTTTAAAACGTGCGCTGAATTATCAAAATTACCATCGCCAAAATATAATACGGTAGAGGTATAATCTTTCACCTTGTAAGTAAAATCAACTTTCTTAGGGTTGGCACAATCAACTTTTGTTTTATATCTGGCCCAGGGGCCATTAATGGTCATATAGGCAGTTTTGGTGATGGTAGCAGGGCAGCGGTTATTGATGGTAGTAAGCGTTACATTAAACACACCTGTTGTATCGTAGGCATGTGTAGTAGATGGGCCTAGCGAGCTTGAAAATCCATCACCAAAATCCCACAGATAGTCGGTAATAGTACCGGTGCTTGTGCTGGTAAATGTAATAGTTGAATGTATGCACGAAGGCAACGGTATGGCATAAAAATCGGGGGTTGGGGGTGTACCCGTGCGTATTTCAAAAGTATCTTTATACGTACAGCCGTTTGATGTAACACCTGTTAATATTACATTATAGGTACCTGCAGTAGTATAAGTGTGAGACGGTGTTGCTACATTACTATGTGTTGTATTATCACCAAAATCCCAGTCGTAGCTAACTGTAGGGAAGGGGTATGTCCATAAGCCAGCAGG
>CAMLFX010000091.1 GCA_946479435.1 uncultured Sphingobacteriales bacterium
GATTTCAAAGTATCGCGTGCTGAGCAGGATGAGTTTGCTTACAACTCTCACCAAAAAGCGATCAATGCAATAAAAGAAGGCCATTTCAAAAAAGGCATCTTACCTATTGAAGTAAAAGAGGTATATGTAAACGAGAAAAACAAACGTGCTGAACGCAGTTACACCGTCGATACTGATGAAGGCCCGCGTGCCGATACTTCTTTGGCGGCGCTTGCCAAATTACCTGCTGTATTTGCACAAAGAGGTACGGTAACAGCCGGCAATTCTTCCCAAACATCCGATGGTGCTGCATTTGTTATTGTGATGGGTGAGAAAATGATGAACCAGCTAAAACTAAAACCATGGGGACGATTAGTAAATTGCGCCAGCGCCGGTGTTGATCCGCGCATTATGGGTATAGGCCCTGTTGCAGCGGTACCCAAGGTATTGAAACAAGCCGGTATGCAGTTGAGCGATATTGATCTTGTAGAACTGAATGAAGCCTTTGCATCACAATCAATAGCGGTAATACGTGAGCTTGGCCTGAACCCTGATATCGTAAATATAAACGGTGGTGCTATCGCTTTAGGCCACCCCTTAGGGTGCAGTGGCGCTAAGCTTACCATACAATTACTGAATGATATGGAACGCCTGAATAAACGATATGGTATTGTTACCGCCTGCGTAGGTGGCGGACAAGGCATTGCAGGCATCATCGAACGGATGTAATCATATTGTTACCTAAACACATATAATTGGTATTGCCCATTTTGCCGCTATTTTTGCATATTCATTTCAATACATGCAAAAGATAACCGGATTATTGTGCGTTCTTATTTTATTGTCTTCATCTGCCAATGCGCAGTTCAATAAGATATTCAGGAAACCGCAATTAACAGGTATGTATTTTCAGTGGGGGTACAACCGCGACATATTCTCAAAAAGCACGATACACTTTACCAACGGCGATAAGTACGATTTCAAAGTGCATGATGCAGTTGCGCACGATCAGCCAAATTTTGAGGCGTTCAGGAAAACCCCGCTCGATATTACAATACCCCAAAATAGTTTTCGCATTGGTTTTTACCTCAATAAAAAGCACACACATGCTATTGAAGTGAATTTCGACCATGCTAAATACGTGGTGGATAGCAGGCAAACATTGCGTGTATCAGGCACTTTCCAGGGCAGGGAAATAGATAAAGACACCTTGATACATCCATGGTTCATGAGTTTTGAACATACCAACGGCGCCAATTTCTGGATTATAAATTATGTAGGCCAGCATGATTTATGGAATAACCACAAACGCATGAAGGCCTCAGTACTTTGGAAAATTGGCGGTGGCGTAGTAGTGCCACGTTCCGATGTCATCTTATTTGAAAAACAAACCGACAATAAATTTCACCTGGCAGGCTATGTAATGGGCCTGGAAAGCGGTGTACGTTTTTACCCGCTTAAAAATCTTTTCCTCGAAGTAAACGGAAAAATTGGCTATGCCAACTATCTGGATGTATTAACCGTTGATGGAGGTCGTGCAAGCCATGCATTCCGCTACGCCGAAGTCATTGGCTTGTTGGGTTACGACATCAATTTTCGTAAGCAACAAAAAAACACAGTAGAAGAATAGTTATCTCTTCGTAAGAAACACATTCAGCATCAGTCCGTGGTTGTATTGAAATACTTCTTTACCGCCAACCAGGCCACCTTGCTGCACCGTTTGGTTGAAATAGCCTATTTCAGCCTTTACCGATTTATTGTATTGCATACCAAATAATAAGCCAACCCTGTTCTGGTCGAATATATTTTGATTAACGTTTTTACCAAAACCAATAAATATTTCATCGAAGGGAACAATATACCATGTTTTATCCTGCATGGTTTTGTGGTTCAATGGCACCGTTGCACGTAGCTGGTAGCGTATCCGGTTCATGTAAAGCCAGTCAGCAACGTTTTGTTCCGGTGCTTTCTGGTCAACCTTGCCTACAAAACGTTGTTCCAGCCTCATGCGGTGGTTAAGCCATACACGCCCTACATTACCATTCCATATCAATTGCTCAAAAATTCTATGTTCAGGTACGTGGTACGGGCCCGACGGATAATCTCCGTACGGAAAACTCACAATATATCCGTACCCCACCATTGCACTCACATCGTTTTTAAAGTGGAACTGTACACCGCCTCGTGCCAGCGATTGCTGCCAGTCGGTAATGATATTGTCCCTTCGCCACTGATATTCCAGCCAAAGTGATGTTTTTTTATTAAGGTATATGGTATTGAATGTGCCATACCACCCAAGCGCATTACGTTCACTTAACCGTTGTGCGCCGGCTTGTATAGCCAATAAACACATAAAACAAACCAATATTGAATATTTCATTTTGCTCATAGTAAAAACCAAGCTTTAGTTAAAGTATCTTTGCGAAAACCTCAGGGCAACCATTGCTGAAGCGTACCGCACATATCATTTTTTCTTTTTGGCTGGCTATCATACTGCTGTTTGGTAGCACCTCTAAAGAGTTTGTGCATCTTTTTTCCGGGCACGAAGATACGGTTCACTGCAATAATGGAAAAACAGGCCTCGTGCTTGAGCCGAAACACCATCACTGTACCTTCCTCAGCTTTTGTCTTACAGCATTTGTAAACGGTGCAGGTGCATCGTTTTCTCCCGCTGCACATTTTATAGGTTATTCAAAACCTTATATAGCTTACACGCCCGATGTTATCAACATCAGCCGCGCTATCACTACATTACGCGGACCGCCAACAGTTTAGTTTTTATTATTTCAGAAATTAAATGCAGACGTGTAGTATATACGCGTAGGCACATTCTTATATATTAACTAAACATCAATGAAATATTATTTCGGATCACTGATTCTGTTCGTCATATTATTACCTTTTACATCATTCGCACAAGCCCAAGGCAATACGTTCTCCGGAACAGTTACCGATACCAGCGGACAACAACTGGCAGGTGTAATTATTTCCCTGCCCGACCTTAAAACAGGTACAGCTACCGATGCCAACGGCCATTTCTATATCGATCACTTGCCAAAAGGCAATTTCCTGGTGCAGGTAAAAATGCTGGGCTTTACCAGCATAACACAATACGTAACCTTCAATGGCGAAACAGAAAAACAATACACCCTGCAACCTGGCATTATAGAAAAAGGTGAGATAATAGTAACAGGCACCAGCCTGGCTACTGAAGAACGCAGAAGTGTTACACCCATACAAAGTATCAGTATAAAAGAGATGCACGAAAATGCATCTTCTAACATTATAGATGCTATATCAAAACTACCAGGTATCAGCCAGTTAAGCACAGGCCCTGCAATATCCAAACCCATTATCCGTGGCCTGGGTTACAATCGTATCATCACACTAAGCGACAATATCCGCCAGGAAGGCCAGCAATGGGGCGATGAGCATGGTATTGAAATAGACGATTACAATGTATCGCGCATTGAAATATTAAAAGGCCCGGCATCTCTAGCTTATGGCTCCGATGCGTTGGCCGGGGTTATCAATATCATATCCGATGACCCTGTACCTGTGGGTACTATCAATGGCAATGTAACGGCCAACTACCAAACCAACAGCGGACTGGCAGCTTTGCATGCACAAACGGGTGGCAATATCAACGGCATCAACTGGAATGTATATGGTACCGGCAAACAATCGCACGATTACCAAAACGCATACGATGGTTACGTACACAATTCACGCTTCAGCAATCTCGATTATGGCGCTGCAATTGGTATCAATAAAAAATGGGGGTATTCAAGGTTATCGTTTACCTCATTCAATCAAAACCTGGGTATAGTAGAAGGTGAACGCGATAGTGCAACGGGCAAATTCCTGAAACTGATAAATAATAATGGCGAAGTAGCCGAAACAATTGCAACCAAAGATGATGGGCGCTCATACAGCAAACAGTTGCCGCGCCAGGAAATAAACCATCGCAAAATTGCATGGAACAATAACCTGTACCTGAACAATGGTGGACGAATAGGCCTAACATTAGGGTATCAGCAAAACACCCGCAAAGAGTTTGAAGATGTACTGCAACCCGATGTTTCAGGCCTGCACTTTTTGCTAAACACGTATAATTACGATCTCCGTTATTACCTGCCTGCAATAGCCGGCTGGCATATTACAACAGGTATAAATGGTATGCAGCAAAACAACAGCAACAAGGGTGACGAATTTCTGATTCCCGCTTATACTTTATCGGATGGCGGAGCTTATGCCATCGCTAAAAAAGATTGGAACAAATGGACTGTCTCCGGAGGTTTACGTATTAACTATCGCAATATGCAGGGTAAAGCGCTTTATCTCGATTCAACTGATGCAGTTACCGGTCAATTGCAACCCGGTGGCTTTGAAAGGTTTAGCAGCTTTAGCCGTAATTACACCAATCTGGCAGGCAGTATAGGTGCTGCATACAATGCCACCAAAAGCCTCACCTGGAAGTTTAACCTGGCATCTGGCTTCAGGGGGCCCAATATTGCAGAGCTTTCTGCTAATGGCGTGCACGAAGGCACTATCCGTTACGAGTATGGCAACCTTGCTTTAAAGGCAGAACAATCGCTACAAGCCGATGCTGGCATGTCTTTGAATACAGAACATGTTCTGGTAAACGCATCTATCTTCTACAACCATATCAGCAATTTCATTTACCTGCGTAAGCTGTTATCTGCTTCAGCAACCGATTCCATTCCCGCAGATAATAATGAAGAAGGCTATACTGCCTTTACTTACGACCAGCAAACTGCAGCGCTATATGGCGGTGAATTGTATATAGATCTTCACCCCCACCCGTTCGACTGGTTACACCTGGAGAATACAGTATCGTATGTGCGCGGTACTATACCTAATGCCCCCGATAGCATGCGCAACCTTCCTTACATACCTGCTGCGCGTTGGCTAATAGAGCTGCGTGCCAGCAAAACCAGCATGGGTAAATATGTAAAGAACGCATATGCTAAAGTAGGCTACGATATAACCTTTGCCCAGAACAACGCCTTTACCGCTTTCGATACAGAAACACCAACCAGTGCATACAGTTTGCTGAATGCAGGTATTGGATTTGATGTAATGAACAAAAAGAAGAACACATTATTCACACTGGCGCTGTCGGGCCAAAACCTCACCGATGTGGCTTACCAAAATCACCTGAGCCGCTTAAAATATGGCCCCGAGAATTTCGTCACCGGCAGGCAGGGCGTATATAATGTAGGCAGAAATTTCAGCCTTATGTTAAGCGTACCTCTTATATTTAAATAGTTTGTGAAAGTTCATAAAACCACCCGGAATTTTAATTCGCCGGGTGGTTTTGTTTTTCTAAAAATCGTATATTTATATTCACACTAAAGTTTAATTGTGACGATGGCAACTCTCATTGCAAAAGAAGATATTCCACTCTATCGTATCGTTCCAGCATTTGTTGATAAATCAGACTACTGGGAAAACGAGCTACATTACGCAACACGCCTGGGTAATGAATTTAAAGGAAAAACAAGCATAACATTCGAGACCACACAAGGACCAATTAGCGTATCAACCACAGTCTGGTCGGTATCGCACGATTACCTGCAGCTAAAAGGCGGTATGAACATCCCGCTGAATAGCATTATCGACGTTCATTTTTAATCGGCTAATAGCCAATCTCCACCTATTTTGAAAATACTGGTATATATTCAGGGAATATGTACCTTTGCAATCGTTTTTGTTGACAAACAGTCGTTTTTGAATTAAAACACTATCAATCAACAAATTAAATAGTACAATAGTATTTTTGAGTTTATGACCCAGCAAGAGATTATTAGCCGCATCAATGCATTTTTGATGGAAGATTTTGAGGTAGAAGAGACTGCTATTACTCCCGATGCAGAACTTAAAACCACGCTCGATCTTGACAGCCTCGATTATATAGACCTTGTAGTGGCCATTGAACAGAATTTTGGTTTCAAAGTGAACCCTGAAGATTTCCAGAAAATGATCACCATTCAGGATTTCTACAATTACGTATCCCACCGCCTGGAGGCACAACCTGCTGTTTAATATGCCTTCGTGGGAAGGCAAATCAAAAGGGTCAACGTTAGGTTACAGCATATTCGTGTGGTTGCTAAAAACAGGAGGCGTAAAATCAGCCTATGCCTTACTTCCTTTTGTTACCGTTTACTACCGCTTATTCGTTCCTGCAGCCATAAAGCCATTAAGATATCTGTACGAGCAGCGTATGGGCTTCAGTCGCAAAGAGGCTAATAAACACATCAGGCGCAACCTCATCATATTCGGCCAAACACTTATCGATAAGATCGCCATTCTATCGGGTATTACCGAACCATATACGCATATCAATTTAGAAGGCACTGCGCTTATTGAAGCCATGCTGAAAGATGGTAAAGGCGGCCTTGTTATTAGTGCGCACCTGGGTAATTGGGAAGTAGCAGGCCACCTGATGAAGGATATGAATGCCGTAATCAATATCGTAATGTATGATGGTGAAGGGCAAGAGATAAAAGAGTACATGGACCAGTTCGATAGCCGGCGTTCATTCAATATCATCTACATCAAAGAAGACCTTTCGCACGTGTACGAGATATCAGCAGCCCTGCAACGCAACGAACTGATATGCCTTCATGCCGACCGCTTCCGCCCCGGCAACCGCACTATGGAACATGAGTTTCTGGGCGAAAAAGCGTTGTTCCCTGCGGGCCCATTTATACTGGCAAGCAAGCTGCGCGCACCGGTATGTTTTGTTTTTGGCTTCAAAGAGGGTAATTTAACCTATCGTTACTACTCGTACCCGCACAAAACATACGAAGGAAGAGGAACCACAGGTATGGAACAGATGCTGGATGATTATGTAACAATACTGGAACAGAAGATCAAACAATACCCCGACCAGTGGTTTAACTACTACGACTTTTGGAAGCATGACACAAACTGATATAACCCAATACATACCACAGGCCGCGCCTTTTGTTATGGTAGGTGAGATACTGCAGGCCGATGAACAACTATCGAAAACGAGCTTTACAATAGCAGATAGCAATATCTTTGTACGAAAGGGGTATTTCACCGAAGCAGGCCTTGTAGAGAATATGGCGCAAACTGCTGCTGCGGGTACCGGTTACCGTGGCAAGCAGGAGGGTAAAGAACCAACTGTGGGCTTCATAGGTGCGCTAAAGAACCTATCGATAAAGGAGTTACCAAAGGTTGATGATACCATAACTACCGAAGTACGCTTTGTGCACCAGGTACTGAATGTACATATAGTACAGGCCACAGTGTTCAGCAATGGTAAGGAAATGGCCACCTGCGAGCTAAAGATATTCCTCCAACAGTAAAACACATACTATTGCTGAAGACACTGAAACATACAACTGAGTTAGAGGTCAAGTTTAGCGAGGCCGACCCTTTGGGTATAGTGTGGCATGGCCACTACGTACGCTACTTTGAAGATGGCCGTGAAGCTTTCGGTGAAGCCTACAACCTGCGCTACCTCGACTTCTACCGCCATGATATAGTAGTACCTATCATCAACATCAATTGCGACTATAAACGTATACTGCGTTATGGTCATCGTATAAGGTTAGAGACAACCTATCACGATACTCCTGCTGCCAAACTCATCTTCCACTACAACATCTTCGATGCAAAGACAGATGAACACGTGGCTAAAGGCAGTTCCACGCAGGTGTTTATGGACAAAGCAAACATGGAGCTAATGCTCACCCTACCTAAGTTTATGACCGAGTGGAAAACCAAATGGCTCAAATAGCATGATACCTGTTTACGCAGTAGCAACCAATATCACTTCGTCGCTGGGTATGGATACCCTGTCGCACTGGCGCAATGTTGCCGCAGGCAGATCGGGCATCACAGCCCATGAAGATCATTCGCTGAGTAAGGTACCGTTCTTTGGTTCCAAGCTCGATCCATCGCATTGGCAACTCATACACTCACAATCGAAACCACGTCAGCCACTCTCCCCTTTCGAACAGATGTGCCTGTTCTCGGCACAGAAGGCAATGCTTGAGTACCCTTATGAGATAGACCCAAACGAAACACTGTTCATACTATCAACGACCAAAGGCAACATTGAGTGGCTGGGAGAAGTACCGGACAACCGTATACTACTAAGCACAAGCGCCAACCTCATATCGAAAGAGCTGCATATACCACACGCACCTATCGTCATATCGCACGCCTGTGTATCGGGTGTTGTGGCACTTACCTATGCACTGCGCGTGTTGCAGGCAGGCAGGTACAGGAACGTCATAGTAACAGGTGCCGACCGCTTCACGAGGTTTGTACTGAGTGGCTTCCAGTCGTTCCAGGCGGTAGCTGATGAACCATGCAAGCCGTTTGATGCGAACCGTAAGGGTATCAACCTGGGTGAAGCAGCAGCTACCATCATCCTTACTACCGACGACAAGCTTCCTGTAGCACAACTGCTATCGGGCGCTACATCGAATGATGCCAACCACATCTCCGGTCCATCGCGCACAGGCGAAGAGCTGGCTATGGCTATACGCAAGGCAATGACTGAAGCAGGTGTTAAAGCACCGCAGATCAGTATGGTATCGGCACATGGCACGGCTACTCTGTACAACGATGAGATGGAAGCTAAGGCCTTCAACCTGTGTGGCTTGGAACATACACCGGTGCACAGCTTCAAAGGCTATACGGGTCATACACTTGGCGCAGCAGGTATATTGGAGAGTGCTATGATCATTGAGAGCATACGCTACCAGCAACTGATACCATCTGCAGGTTATGAGACACATGGTGTAAGCGTACCATTGAACGTGACGAGGCAGATGACTCCCTCACACATCAACTATGTGTTGAAGACTGCTTCTGGCTTTGGAGGTGCTAACGCTGCTGCTGTCTGGCGCAGCATTGATGCATCAATGCTGTAAAGCTGATAATGCGATGTAACTAAAAATACCCACGCCGGTTTTCAACGCTTCTTCATCAATATCGAAACGTGCATTGTGTACGGGTGCGGTAAATTCTTCATTGTTTTTATTGGTACCAATACGGAAGAAACAACCCGGCACATGATGCGTATAGAAACTAAAGTCCTCACCTGCCATACGGCGATCAAGCGTGCGGACATTCTCTGCACCTAAGTAATCCTTAGCCCATGCTTCGGCTTGCTCTGTTGTAGCAGGATCGTTGAACAGCGATGGATAACCCACCGGAATTTCTACTATAGCTTTTGCACCATAAGCTTCGCAGGTTTGCTCTGTTATTTGTTTGATCCACTGGTGTGCTTCGCTACGCCATTTTTCATCCATAGTACGCAGTGTACCCAGTATCTCTACTTTATCAGGTATCACATTCGTTGCAAAACCTCCTGCTATTTTACCAAAGGTTAGTACCGATGGTATCAGCGGATTGCTTTTGCGTGCTACCACTTGTTGTAAGGATACAATGACCTGCGCAGCTATTGCAATAGGATCTATTGTTTGATGTGGTAAGGCTGCATGGCCACCTTTACCTTCAATGGTAATGTATACTTCATCGGCACTGGCCATATACTGTCCTGCCCTGAAACCTACTGTACCACTTGGTAAATGAGGGTACACATGCAATGCATATATAGCATCTGGCTTAGGGTTTTCCAGTACGCCGTCTTTTATCATCAGGCTGGCACCACCGGGGTGCTTCTCTTCGCCGGGTTGAAAAAGCAGTTTGAATGTTCCTTCAAATTCGCCTTTCAGGTCGTTCAATATTTTAGCTACACCCAATAAGCAGCTACTGTGCACATCGTGACCACAAGCATGCATTACGCCATCGTTCTGCGAACGGTATTCAGTATCGTTCAGCTCTTGTATAGGCAGTGCATCCATATCGGCACGCAGGGCTATACATTTTTTTGTTGGGTTCTTGCCTTTGATGATTGCTACCACACCTGTACCTGCAACACCTGTTTGGTGTTCAATACCCCAATCGCTTAAACGGCCGGCTATGAATGCAGCAGTATTATACTCTTGAAAAGATAGTTCGGGATAAGTATGTATATGATGGCGTATAGCCTGTACTTCGGGAAAATATTGTTCAGCCTTTTGGCGTATCAAATCAATCATCTTTCAATGTATTAATGACAATGATATCGGGAACTATCATGCAAGGATTGTACAAGGTACTTGTTTGCTCGTACATTTTTTGCGCTTCTGCACGTGTACGGAAGTCGCCCACCTTCACCCTAAACTGTGGTTGTGTATAGGTAAGATAAGTACGGACCCCTGGAAAACGTTTCATAAAATCCATTTTCAGCGCATTAGCCTTATTTCGGTCGTTACCATTGTATATCTGTACCCTGAAACCACGACCTGAACGTATAACACCCATCTGGATGTTCTTGTTCTTTCGCTCTAACACTGCCAGCCTTTCATCGGCATGTATCACTACACCTGTAGCCATTGGCTGTGCATCTTCTGTCACTTTTATCTGAGCGGCAACCAGTGATGGCTTACACCATACCATTGCAACGATCAGGAAATAGAATATTTGCTTCATATTGTCTGGCTGCTTTCTTTTAATATCTGTATGCTTGCTGAACAACCAAGGCGGTGAGCGCCTGCATCTATCAGCGCTGCAGCTTGTGCAAAGGTACGAATACCACCCGAAGCTTTTATCGATATATGACCAGGGAGATGCTGGCGCATCAGTTGTACTGCATGTACGGTAGCTCCTGTTTCGGCATAGCCTGTGGATGTCTTCATAAAATCGATACCCAGTTTGCCGTATAATTCACAACATTTGATAAGCTCTTCATCTGTCAATACACCGCTTTCTACTATCACTTTGATGATCTTACCTACTGCGTGTACTTGTTGTGTGCATATAGCGATCTCACGTTCCAGGTATTCCCAGTCATCGTTCTTGAGGGCTGCTATATGGTGCACCATATCCAGTTCATCGGCACCTGCCTGTATAGCGGCTTGTATCTCAGTGAGCTTTACCTGTGCAGACTGGTAACCAAACGGGAAACCAATCACAGTAGCCACTTTCACATCGCCACGGCTCAGCAGCTCTTTGGCAAGGCGCACATAGCAAGGGGGCACACATACGGCTGTAAAGCTATACTGGTCAGCCTCTTCGCAGAGCTGTACAATATCTTCTTTTGTAGCAGTAGGCTTTAGCAGTGTATGATCGATATAGGATGCTATTTCTAAAGCCGTACTCATACTGATTATAGATTTTTGATAAGCTCGGTAGCAAATTCGCTGGTCTTCAGCAAAGTTGCATCGTGCATCAGGTTATAGAAATCAATAGTGACACGCTTGCGTTTGATAGTAGTTTTCAAAGCTTCCAGTATCGCGTTCGCAGCTTCTGTCCAACCCATGTATTCCAACATCATAACACCACTTAACAGCAGTGATGACGGATTCATTGAATCGGTATTAGCAAAGCGCGGAGCAGTACCATGTGTAGCTTCAAACACCGCGTGGCCTGTCAGGTAGTTGATATTAGCACCGGGTGCAATACCAATACCACCAACGGCAGCAGCCAAAGCATCAGAAATGTAATCGCCATTCAGGTTGAGCGTAGCTACCACTGAATAGTCTTGAGGAGCCAATAGTATTTGTTGCAGGAAGTTATCGGCAATTACATCGTTGATGATGACCTTACCATCAGCTTTTGCTTTTTTGATCTCGGCATTAGCTGCTTCTTCGCTTTGCGCTTGCTTCGTTGCCTCCCATTGCTCCCATGTGTACACTTTATCGCCAAACTCGCGGGTAGCCAGCTCGTATCCCCATTGTTTGAAACCACCTTCGGTGAACTTCATGATATTGCCTTTATGTACCAGCGATACGGTAGGGCGTTTGTTCTCGATAGCGTATTTAATAGCCGCACGTACCAACCTTTCAGAACCTTCTTTTGAAACGGGCTTGATACCGAAAGAAGAAGTTTCAGGGAAACGTATCTTTTTAGAAAC
>CAMLFX010000092.1 GCA_946479435.1 uncultured Sphingobacteriales bacterium
CTTCTTTTGCCGCAAAGAGTGGCAACTGGAACAAAAAATAAAAATACCCGTACGTATACGGGTAGGTAGTATAGAGCAATGCAATTACCTGGAACAAAAGCCGGGATATACATTGCAGGTAAAATAAGTTCTTTTATTTATCAGGCCCTGAACGAATAGGTAGGAAAAGCTATGTTGCGCGATATGTACCTGGGCTTTGAGCTAAGGTTTACATCTGCATGCAATGCAACCTTGATAGCATCAATTATGTTGTCGCATATTACCTTACGATTACGGTTGTGGTTAAGGTTCACCATATACATGTCATCTTCAAGCAGAGTATATATAACCGGCGTACGTGATTTACTGCTAAACTGCAGCAGGTTGTGGTATAGTTGTGCGCTTTGTGCGTCAGGGTCTTGCGGGTTAAGATACACAACATCGGGGTTGATCTCTCCCAGCAATGCTTCTGCATTATCATGAGGGCAAGTATATACAAGAAAGCCGTGTTCTTTTAGCACTTCAGCTTCAAGTGCCATGTTTTCCAAATCGTTGCCGGTCATCAAAACTTTTATGCGCATAGCCAGATATTTTAAATTTATTTATGCAATGTCACAATACCCGAAACAAGTTCTTTATATATATACAGCTTGGTACCTGCAGATTGTATTAATTGCTGCGTTGTCTCACGCTCCACATCAAAAAAATACTTCATGGTAAATGTTACAAATGGTAGTAGGTATTTGTTGCTCATAACTTTTAGTTCTATCTCTTTATCTAAATCGCTCTTTCAAAACATATAAATAAAAGACCATGCCACATATCAGTTAAGTTGGCCAAATGTGGATAAATGACATAAGAATAACATAAGCACATAATCTTACAGGGTATGATTTTAGTAATTAACTTTACCTACAAAGGTGATACGCGTTGTATATCCATGTGGGTAGTACAACAACCCTATTAAAACACAACAGGGACCTAAGTTTCATCTTTATTACTATGGGAGCCGATATTATACTTACAATATTCCTTGTCTTACTCAATGGATTCTTTGTAGCCGCCGAATTTGCTATCGTAAAAGTGCGGTCATCTCAAATCGAAGTACAGGTAGATAGAAATAAAGGTCTTGCAAATGCAGCACGCAGCATTGTTAATAACCTCGATGCGTACCTGGCCGCCACGCAATTGGGTATTACATTAGCCAGCCTTGGGCTTGGTTGGGTAGGTGAAGAAGTGATGTCGAAGATGATGCTAGGGTTGTTCTCTTCATTAAATCTTGACCTTTCAGAAAGCGCCGCCCATAAAATAGCTATACCCATTGCTTTTGCCACCATTACCATCATGCACATTGTATTTGGTGAATTGGCTCCAAAATCTATTGCTATACGCTACCCTGCCAATACTACATTCGCTGTTGCCTGGCCTCTGCGCATCTTTTACTTTGTGTTCCGCCCGTTCATCTGGATGCTGAATGGATTAGCCAATGTAATACTGAAGATCTTTGGCATAAAGCCCATACATGGCGCCGAGATACACTCTGAAGAAGAGCTGAAGATGATCATTACCGAAAGCCAGGAAGGCGGGGCCATTGAGCAAACAGAACGCGAACTGATACAGAATGTATTTGATTTTGATGACCGCCGTGTTTGGGATATTCAAACCTTGCGCAAGAATATAACTGCATTACCTGCCGGTATGTCTTTAAAGAACGCTATTGATTTCGCTATTAAAGAAGGCTACTCACGATACCCTGTTTTCCAGGATACGATTGATGACATGAAAGGTGTTATCTATACCAAAGACCTTATGAAGGCGATGGTTTCCACCAATCCTCCTGAAAGTATTACCTCGCTGATACGCAAACCTTGTTTTGTAACCGAGAACAAGAAGATAAAAGATCTGCTGAAAGAACTTCAGTCGAAGCGTATGCAAATGGCTATAGTTACTAATGAAATAGGTGAAGTATCGGGAATAGTAACAATGGAAGACATATTGGAAGAACTGGTAGGTGAAATACAGGATGAATATGACAATGAAAAGCCTTATGTTGAAAAAACAGGCAGGGATACTTACCTGGTAAGTGCCCACCACAAACTGTCTGATATTAATAAATACCTGCCTTACCGTTTTGAAGAGAGCGAACACTACGAAACACTTTCGGGCTACATAGCCGATGTTCACCCTCAGGAGCTTCGGGAGCATGACCGCATGAAACTCGACCGTTACGAAATGACCGTTCTTAAGATGTACCGTAACTCAGCCGAACTTGTTGAGTTGAAAGTAGCACAAGAAGAAGAGGACGAAGACTAAAAAAGCCGCAACACAACGCTGCGGCTTATATTAGAAGGCTGTTGTTACTATTTGCTGGCTAGCTGAGCCTTAGGTGTAAACTTCTCTACCTTGTTGCTGATAGGCTTAATGGTCTTCAGGTATTGATAGATAGAAGAGAGGTCAGCTTCAGTCATTCTGCCATACATGGTCCAGGGCATTATGGTATTGAAATCAGTCATTGCCAGTTCCGGTGAATGGTAGTTTGAATCGGTATAGGTATTGAAACGGCGGATGAACGTTTCCTTATCCCATGCACCAATACCTGTGGGGTCAAATGTAATGTTTGGTGTACGCAACATACCCGATGGCATATTGAACTCACGCCCACCACCAAATTCAGTACCGGCAACAAGCTTCATCTTATCATCAACCTTTGTATGGCATTCTACGCAACCAGCCATCGTAACCAGGTAACCTCCATAGGCTACACTATCGCTTGCAGCTGGTCTTGTACGCGGCTCACCCTTATGCGGTATGGTGTGCATAATAATGCTGAAAGGAAAATCGGGCTCAGATTCAGGCACATCGCTCTTTACTTCCGGCAATGTTCTTATATAGGCTATGATAGAATAGATGTCATCAGTATCACATAAGCCATAATAATGGTAAGGCATTACAGGAAATATAGCACTGCCATCTTTCTTTACACCGGTCGTTATAGCACGAAATATTTCGCCATCTGTCCAGTTCTTAAGATTGTAAGGTGTAATGTTGCGGGCATAAAATGTACCCGGAAAACCAAGGTTTTTATCGAATACATCGCCGCCTTTTCCTAATGTACCAGGTGTTAGTGGGCCTGAAAATTTAGTCCAGTCGCGCGTTGAGTGGCAATCCATACAAACAGCTACATTGTTAGCGAGGTATTCACCGCGCTGCACCCGCTGAGGTGTGGCTTGCACCTTTACATCTTTAGGTTCACCTACATTTGGTAAAGCATAGTTTACATAGCTTATACCACCAATTATGAGAATGATTAGCAATAAAACTATCATCCCCAGCCATTTAAATACTTTTTTCATTTTAGTGTGTGTGATTTGTCATGCAAATGTAATAAGCATATTTCACACATGAAAGAATAGATGCATATTTAATTAAATCTTCATTTACGCCGTATTTACAAAATATGTTCACATATTAATAGCTTTACAACATAAAGTAATACAATGATAAAAGCCATCTTTAATGATAAACCCACCAGGTTATTCATCTTTATTGCTTCCTTTTTTGTAGCCAATGCATTGATAGCGGAATGTATAGGCGGCAAACTTTTCTCCCTTGAATTATTGTTCGGAATGGATCCTAAACCATTTTCCTTACTTGGGGAAGATGGGCTGACATATACCCTAACCTGCGGGGTATTATTATGGCCGCTGGAATTTGTAATGACTGATATTGTGAACGAATATTACGGACCTAGGGCTGTAAGGCGAATATCTTATATAGCAGTAGCCTTGATCAGTTATGCTTTTCTTATGTTTTACCTGGCCATACATGTACCCGCCGAGCAATCGTTTTGGGTTGGGAGCCAGAAAGATGCGGGTATACCGAATATGCAACTGGCATTTGAAGGTATTTTTGGCCAAGGCATGTGGATAATAGCCGGTAGCCTTGTAGCCTTTTTACTTAGCCAGCTACTTGATGTTTGGGTATTTCACCGTATAAAAAAAGTAACCGGCGAGAAAAAGGTGTGGCTTCGCGCTACGGGTTCTACCCTTGTATCGCAATTTGTAGATAGTTTCGTGGTGCTTTTTATAGCGTTTAAAATAGGTAAGGATTGGTCATGGCAACGGGTGTTAGCAATAAGCCTGGTTAATTACTCTTACAAAGCAACTATGGCTATTATACTAACACCCGTTATATATTTTGCTGAAAACCGTATTGAGGCTTTCCTGGGTAGCGATACCACTAAGCAGATGAAACAGGCTGCTATTGGTGAAGATTAGCGAGCCTTCATTGGCCTGTTCTTATTGCTGCTGAAACGATAACTCATATTGATCTGTATAGAAGGCATCTTATAGAGTTCTTTCGATATCAGCTTAGCCCCTGTTGTTTTAGCATTGTCCCAAACATTTTGGGTAAGGCGGACATCTAACTGCATAGCAGGTGATAACTGGTATGCTGCACCTATCAAATAACCTATACTATACCTCGATTTAAAATCAGTGATCACGATTTGCGGAGCACCATTTACATAGTTGATAGAACTTGATATTGATAGTGCTTCCTTCTTCTGCGCGGCCCATTCATTTGGATCTGCATTTATACCGAAGTTATATACCAGATTACCACCGCCAAACAAGTTCAAACGTTTCAGCGAATATTTAATTGCTACCGGTAATTCTATACTACCAATTGTTGTATAATTAAAGTAACGCACTGTAGAATCGTATGTGTAAACAGTTTGGTTTGCGGTATTAGTGCCAGACTTCAAATTACTTAAATAAGAATCATCCATTATGCCGTCTTTTCTCAAGCGCTGAACATATTTCAGTTCAGTAAGTATTCCCCACTTATCGTTCAGGCTCAATGTACCTGTTGCCCCCAGTTGGAAACCATACAGACTGTTCTGGCTGGATAGCGATGTATTAGCACCTATTATTATCCCTGGATAGAAACGAACGGTACCCATGCGCATTTTGGCATTCTGAACCATTTCTGCAAAGCGATTCACTTTTTCGTAATGCGCTTGTTTGCCCGAGACCTTATAGTCGGCTAGTGGTACTAAATTTGTTTCGTTGTTAGCTTTTAAAGACATTGAAGCTGCAGGTACTATAGTATTATCAGCAGGTTTCTCTTCAACCTTCGCCAGCATTTCTTCTTTTTGCCATTCCACTTTACCTGTAGATATGGTATCCTTTTTCCAACCTGTAGCACGAGAGTATTTCTCTTTCGTCTCTATTTTATTGATAAGTATTTTCTCTTTTGCAGGTTGTTGGGGTTCCTGGCCTTGTTTGTTTGCTGTATTGGTATTAGCAGAAGCAACAATGCTACTGGTATTTGCACCTTTCGTGGCTGTAGTTGTACCAGGGGTTTCGGGAGTATTGGCCGTTCCGGTTTTACTATTTGCATTATTCAGCTTCGCGGTACTTGCAGTAGGGGCATCAATTGTTGCTTGCTGTAATTGAGTTTTAACCGGCAACGATTTTGAAGTATTGGCACCGGAGCCAAAATTGCGTTGTTCTTTTACAGACTGCTGGTTTGTGTTACTGCTTACAATTCCTTTTCCGGGATTGTTGCTGGTACCTTTGCCTGTATTTAAAGCAACAGTATTGTTACCTATGCCTAACTTATTGTCTGCCTGCTTATTAAAAGATGATTTGCTGTTAACATCCAACTTACTTGCACCAGATGTTTTGGCTACTGATGACACACCAGATAATCCGTTTACAGATTGATTACTCCTGATCTTATTATAGCTGTTGGGCTTGTTCTGCTCTGTTCCGTTAGTTCCGGTTGTAGCTATTGAACCACCGGTTTTATGGTTACCTGTATTTTGTTTTGTCTTTTTATTTCCCAGATTATTTACAGTTATGGTACCTGATGTATTTGATTTATTATTATTCACATCGGTATTTGCAACTATTTTCGTTGTTGACTTATCAGGAGTAGTGTTCGTGGTATTGTTAGATGATGTATTTATTTTATTTGCAGTGGCCATACCGCTACCCGTGCCATTTACGGCTTGTGAAACGGCTTGATTGGTATTATTATCGGCATTAAACCTGGTAGCTACCTGATAGCCGCCCATGCTCACAGTTGCCAGCAAGGCAAGCCCCGCCAGATAACCCATCATTCTGCGCCAGTTAAACGCTGCAGCAGGGGCCTGTGTTACAGGTAGCTCCTTATCCAGCAGCTCCCGCATCTGCAGCCAGGCGCCGGGGCGCTGCTTTTCCTCTCCGTTGGAGAGGCGCTGTTTCAGCAGGTCATCAATTTTTATCATGTTTTTATCCATGTGGATAAAATTTATTTTTTATAATGTAATTGTAGTTTCTCTATCTTATCTTTCAAAACCCGCCTTCCTTCAGAAAGGTGCCATTTTGAAGTACCCTCGCTTATGTTTAACATTTTTCCAATTTCCTTGTGCGAAAAACCTTCCATAACATACATGTTAAAAACGGCTCTTGTAGCACCGGGCAAGGCTTGCACTAATTCCAGTAATTGATTGTAATACAGCCTGTCAGCATGGTCCTTATGCACATACTGATCTTTTTCTATCAGTACTATCTTTTCAGAGTAACGTATATTTTGCTTTACATAGTCTGAAACGGCATGAAAAACAATTTTTCTTAGCCAACCTTCAAAAGAACCTTGAAATGTATATTGTTCTATTTTTTGAAATGCACGCAAAAAGCCGTTGTTCAATACTTCTTCTGCTTGCATTTCCTGATCAATATACCGTCTTACAACCCCCATCATACGCGCATAAAATAACGTATATAACTTCTCCTGGGCGTTGCGTTCATTACGCATGCATCCATGTATGAGCTCTTCTAGCTCACTTGCTTGTCCAGGTACACTATATGCCAAAGCTATAGTCAAGTAACGGGTGGTTTTAAACGCTTCACATACATAAGACTGAAACTCTTATACATGCGTTGGGTTGCACCCATATATTTTTTGTGGTTTAACAATAGATTACAACGCTAATATATAGCCGTTTATGCGATTATGAACATTTTGTCACTTATATTCAATCAAATAGAATGTAAGCTCTTATTTTTTGTTTATGACCAAAGCATCCAGCGTGGTTTGCGCCAACGGATGATAATTCATGCGATATTTTTGATATATACTCTTAGCCATAGCTTCTTTACCTGTCTCCATCATTTCCTGGTATAAGGGTTCTATAAATTTACGCCTGCCCACCCTACTCAGGAAACTTTCCATTTGATTATAGGCCGGCTTATAATCTGCTGCTATGGCCATAATGAACCATTGGTTAGCTATTTCGCTATTGCCGCTATCTGTAAAATGAAATTGTGCATCAAGCGCGGCCATTTTATCAGCAGATAAAGTTTTAGGCATTTTCCGCAGGAAGTGCAGCCATTCATAGGTTGTCCAGCCATTGGTATTGAGGTCTTTGGCTGCTGTGCCATTTTCAAAAGTTATACGTGCTTTATCAACTTTATCAAAACGCTCATGATCGGCACGAGGGGCATTTTCAGGTATGCCGGGGCCATATATCCATGCATTGATATCCAGCTTTTTTGCGAGGTTGCTATCGCCTTTTATCAGATTTGTATTCAAATAATCGATAAACTGTTCGGTTGTTATGGTTTTAAATGCATGTTCTTCGAAATACTTATTAAGAAATGCGTCCATTTTATCCCTACCAACATTATTTTCTATCAACTTAAGCAAAAGAGCGCCTTTCTCGTAAGCAATATCTGTTAATCCATCATCAGGGTCGCGGCCTGAAAGATCGAGTTTGAGATGAGTATCCTTACTATCCTTACCCAGGTCATCTACCGCTTTTTCAAGGTCCTGATAGCCTATTTCCCAAAGCATGTCGGTATAGCTTTTATCAGTCATAGCTTCAGTCAGGCGGCGTTCGAAGTAAACGGTAAAACCTTCATTCAGCCAGAAATCGTTCCAAGTGGCGTTGGTTACCAGGTTGCCGCTCCAGCTATGCGCCAGTTCATGCGCTATAAGGTTCACCAAAGAGCGATCGCCGGAAATAACGGTAGGTGTGCAGAAAGTAAGCTTAGGGTTTTCCATACCACCAATGGGGAAACCGGGAGGTAGCACCAGCACATCGTACCTGCCCCAGCGGTAAGGGCCATAGAGCTTTTCTGCTGTATTTACCATTTTCCCTATGTCTTCAAATTCATAACGCGCTTTAGCCAGCATACCCGGCTCGGCATATACGCCGGTACGTTCATCTATATCTTTAAATTGTATATCGCCCACAGCCAGGGCCATTAAATAGGCGGGCACGGGGATATCCATTTCAAAATAGTAAACACCATTATCATTTTTCTTTTGCGGATTTTTTGCGCTCATCAAAGCCATAAGGCCTTTGGGTACGGTAACTTTTGCGGTATATGCAAAACGGATACCCGGCCCATCGGCACATGGTATCCACGAGCGGGCATAGATAGATTCTGACTGCGTATATAAAAACGGGTATTTCTTATCATAGGTTTGCTGTGGCGCCAGCCATTGCAATGCTGTAGCATTAGGGCCGGTAGTATATTTTATACGCACCACTTGTGTTTGTTCACCAATAGGAATATCCAACACCCTACCCAGGTGTTCCACAAACTCACCTAATTTATATTCAGCAATTTCCCCATCTACCCAAACACTATCAATTGTAAGATCGTAAGTATCCAGCTTTAAGCTTTTCTCTTTTTTATCATTAGCGATTGTCCATGTAGCATAGCCGGAGATCTGTTTTTGCTGAAAACTAACGCTGATATCCAGATCTAAATGCTTAATATTTACTACATCTGCGTTCGACTGAGTATGAATATCTTTTGTAGCCTGCATGGTATCAGCGTTGGGTATATTGGAGGCAGCTTGTTCTTTATCGTTGTTGCAAGCAGTGAATAGCAAGGCCGAAACCACTATCAATGAGAAAACCTTTCTTATCATTCTATATTTTGTATTTGAACGTTATGCCTCAGCTATGTATATATTTTTCCAGCTTGTATTTTTCAAACTGTCCCATACTAGCCAGAGGAAGATAGCGGATAAAATTATAAATAATACCTCTAACCACCAGAATACACTGGCCAAATAGTGGCTAAAACCTAAAATACCTATTAGCAGAAAGCTGGAAAGGACGCGAGTAAATGTCTTCATACCGGTCGATTTCATTTGCTCTTTTACGGAAAAAGGTAGTGTTCTTTGATTAAGCCGTGCAGTGCAGGCTGTAAATACGGTTACATTAACCGCAGCCAGTAAAACATCGATAATAGCATGTGGCCCCCAAACATACACAACAAATACACCTATTATTGTTATAAACGGTAAAAAGAACTTTATCCATAAGGCTTTAAACGAGCCTGTCAATAAGTTTCCCGGTGTTTCTACAGGAGCGGAATAATATATCCATGCAGCTTTATATTGCTCTGATATATTTACATAATTCATAGCCTGCATCATAGCAAAGGCCGACATGTATAAGAGTATGTAAAAAGAATGGGATTGTGGTAACTCCCGCCATACATCGCCGAAAGGCTTATCATCCATCAGCAGCAAATAGAAAAAATAAACAGGCACATAAGCAAATGATGGATACACACGCATTTTAAATGACCGGCTACGGGACGTTTGCAACCATGTAAGCATGAACCCCGCCTTACTTAGTGGATTACTATTGGTTATGGCAGACATTTTCTGAGCAAGAGTACTTTTTATCTTTTTATCATTTTTTACGGTGGTATGCTCATGTATCTCTACCCCATCAATAGCCGCTATTTTTTGACCGAATGTAGGTGCGAACCATTTAAGCGTTATCCATAAACTTGCCAGTGGGAAGACGATAGCCAAAATACTGAGCAGCATAGTACCTGGCAATTCCGTTTTAAAACCTAACCACGACCAGCATGCAGCCAGCCAATAAGGCGGGGTAAGCCGTACCCAACCATAATCTTTTATATCAGCCTGTATGAAAGCCTGGCTTTTGGTTATTCCCTGCATCAGGTAGTAGAACGCTACAACGAAAATGGTAAAAGCTATCTGGAACGAACTGATAATGTTTTTGAAGCGCTCAGCACTAGCTAATCTCAATATCAATAAATAAATACCATTTACCAGGAACAACGCTATAAATACCATTAATACCAATGGCAGTGGAAACAAAACTGCTGATGGCCATCCTTTATCAATACCTAAAACTATCCAGCCCGGTAGCGACATAGGAAGCACTACCCTGAATAAATAAATGAATACATACAAGTTGCGCGATAAAAACAATGTCTGGTCGCTGATAGGCTTAGGTATCAGTATGAATTTATCTGTAGAATCAATAAGTACGTTAGAAAAATCGGTAATGAGGGAAAATGTGAGTATGAACAGGAACATTGTAAAATACATAGTAAGCCCAAAAATGGTATCCTGCAAATACAATAGCGGGAACATATATATCAAGCCCATACAGAAGTAGATAAACATATTCAGCACAGAGCTGAATTTTCGCGCCTTCCCTTCTTTACGCCTGCCAAAAGATAATGGCTTGCGATCATCCATTTTTAGCTTTACAGTCAGTATCGCTTTCAATTGTACAATATCGGCACCCATAGCGCGCCATACACCTGAAAATAACATTACTAACGCCAGGAATACCTTATTCATTTTCTTGTGTTGGTTTTAAAAATGATGTATCCCTGTCATTATTGTCAGAATAAAAACCACCAGTTCTCATATTTGTGCTGCCATCAGAAGTCAGTCTGGCGAATATTTGCTCCAGCGAATCGTTACCACCTTGTTTCAACTCTTGTATGGTGGCATTGGCTACTATTGTTCCTTTATCTATCAGCACTATTCTATCCGATACTTTTTCCACCACATCCATCATGTGCGAACAATAAAATATTGTTTTACCTTCCTGCTTCAACACCTGCAACATTTCCTTTACCAGTATCACCGCATTTGCATCCAGGCCCGAAAGTGGTTCATCAAGTATTAGGATATCCGGATTATGTAATAAGCCTGATGTAAGGAGTATCTTTTGCCTCATGCCTTTGGAAAAGCTATCCATACGCTGATCTATATTTGATAACAAACCAAAAGACTGCAATATCCGCTCCATCCGCTCGTTAATTACAGCGTCGGGTAAATGATATAGCTTACCGGTGAAAGTTAAATACTCACGTGGGGTCAACAAATCGTACAGTTCAGCTAGTTCAGGCACATACCCAATCCTTCTCTTAATCGCCATAATATTATCCCGAAGTGGCTCCCCGTCAACTAGTACATCACCCGAATAATCCTGGATAATACCCGTTAATATTTTTACGGTAGTTGATTTGCCCGCGCCATTCGGTCCTATATATCCTATTATCTGCCCCGGATAGATATCGAGATCGATACCTTTTAGTACCTCTTTATCTCCATAATTTTTTTTGAGACGCTTCAGTGAAATTTTGGGTTGCAAAAAATTCATATAACTGTCAATTAATAATTTAACTACCGGTTAAAACAATAAAGTTCACTTGTTGTAATACGCAACTTAATCTAAAGAAAAAGTAAAAACAAGTATTAGATAAAAACTCAGAACAGTAAAGCATCTCAGCCTGTGCATGCTAATTGACAGAATATTTTTATTCATACCTAGCCAACCACTAAACCACAAAAAATTGTCTTTATTATCATAACAGTTTGTAAAACTCATTTCCCTAATCTGTCATTCTGTTATATAAGCATTTTAACCTAATTGTAAACCTATGAGAAAGCTAACACATTACTTGCTGATACCCTGCCTTTTTTTATTGGGCATGTGTATCAAACCAGGCAAGGCACATGCATCGCATGCAGCAGGTGCTGAGATCGTTTATGAGTACATTAGCGGTAGCACTTACCGTTTTATCATTAAAT
>CAMLFX010000093.1 GCA_946479435.1 uncultured Sphingobacteriales bacterium
CGAATTTGCCGTCATCGCCCGATATAAGGCCCATTGCCACGCCACTTACGTGCTTAGGCATTGGTACGCCGGCATCCATCAGTGCAAGAGAACCCGCACAAACAGTAGCCATTGAAGAAGAACCGTTCGACTCAAGGATATCAGAAACCACACGTACCGTGTACGGGTAGTCTTCTTTAGGCATCATTTTGCGCAGTGAACGCATAGCCAGGTTACCATGGCCTACTTCACGACGGCCGGGGCCGCGCATTGGCTTCACTTCGCCTGTAGAGAACGGAGGGAAGTTGTAGTGCAATATGAATTTTACATAATCGGACGTAGCAGCTGTTTCTATCAGCAGTTCGCTTTCCGATGTACCTAACGTAACTGTGGTTAGCGATTGTGTTTCGCCACGGGTGAATAGTGCAGAGCCGTGCGGTGAAGGCAGGATGTCTATTTCCATAGTAAGGGGGCGTACCTGATCCAGCTGGCGGCCGTCTAAACGTACACGGTCGTTCAGCATCATATCGCGTATCACCTTCTTCTCTACATCGTGGAAGTAAGTTTTGATAAGCGCTACATCTTCAGGTTGCAGCTGGTCGCCTTCACCTATCATTGCAGCATACTCATCGTATATTTTGTTCAGCGCTTCGCGGCGCTCGTGTTTGGCAAGGCCGGCTTTAGCTACCTGGTACATCCTGTCGGCACCAAAATCGCGGATCTTAGCTTCCAGTTCAGGATTGTTGTAAGGCAGTTTGTATTCGCGTTTGCCGGTAACGCCTTTTTTATCGCGCAGTTCTTTTTGCGCTTGTATTTGCGTACGGATGGCAGCGTGTGCTATTTCAATTGCCTTGATAACATCAGCTTCCTGGCATTCGCTCGATTCGCCTTCCACCATCATGATGTTCTTTTCGGTAGCGGCGATGATAAAGTCCATATCCGCATCTTTCAGTTCGGTGCGGTTAGGGTTTACTTTAAATTGACCGTTTATGCGGGCAACACGTGTTTCGGAAATGATCTCCTGTATAGGCACATCAGATACTGCAAGCGCAGCAGATGCAGCCAGGCAAGCCAGCGCATCGGGCATTACTTCAGGATCAGAAGATATCATAGTAACCAAAACCTGTACCTCGCAGAAATAATCATCCGGGAATAAAGGGCGCAAAGCGCGGTCGATAAGACGGGATATCAATATTTCGTAGTCGCTCAGGCGGCCTTCACGTTTGAAGAAAGAACCTGGTATGCGGCCGGCAGAGGCGAATTTCTCCTGGTAATCAACAGTAAGCGGGAAGAAAGATTGTCCGGGTTTAGGTTCGGAGTTGGCAACAACCGTAGCCAGAAGCATACAGTTGCCCAGGCGTACCACGGCGGCACCATCGGCCTGGCGGGCAAGTTTACCCGTTTCTATGCTCACTTCACGTCCGTCATCCAGTTTGAAGGAAACGGAGATGGGATTAGGAATCATAAGATAAAATTAAATACGTTTAAAAAAAACTATTCCCAACCGTTGGGTTGGGAATAGCTAATGAATTGCATACTTATTTACGGATACCCAGCTTTTCAATAAGCGAGCGGTAAGACGTAAGGTTGGTACGGGTAAGATATTGCAACAGGCGTTTACGACGACCTACCATTGCCATCAGGCCACGTTGGCTTGAGAAATCTTTTTTATTAGTTTTAAGATGCTGAGAGATGTGGTTGATACGCTCTGTCAGCAATGCAACTTGTCCTTCGATAGAACCGGTGTTATTTTCAGTTTCACCGTGAGTTTTAAAAATATTAGCTTTTTTTTCAGCAGTTAATTGAGCCATTTTGCTTCAAATTTTGTTATTCGACACTTTTTCAGTTTGCAAAGATAGGGAAAAGTATTTATTTGATGTGAAATTTTTAAGAAATCCCGCCTAATTGTTATATAGTAACTGATAATTTTTATCCATCAAGCCTGAATTATATGCTTTTTATAAATATATAGGATAGGCCATCAACAGGCAATCACACTTCATCTAAGCTAAAGCATTCACCATAATGGCTGCAATTGTTACTTTTGCGGCATGACGATCGCCTCGCAGATAAAAGCTGCCGCTGAAGATGCCCTGAAGCACCTGTATCCCGATGTGGAGATACCTGCTTCATCTATTTCCGTAAACCAAACGAAACCCGAGTTTACCGGTGATTATACGCTTGTGCTGTTTCCCTTCGTAAAGCTATTGCGACAAAAGCCGGATGTACTCGGTAACCAGCTGGGCGAATACCTGGTAGCAAAATGCAGCCTGTTTTCAGGTTATGATATAGTAAGTGGTTTCCTGAACCTGACCATAAAAGACACTTATTGGCTGAATTTTTTGCAGAATCATTTTAACGATGCGCAATTTGGTGAAAAGCCAAAGCAGGATAAACGCGTGATGATAGAATACTCATCGCCTAACACCAATAAGCCATTACACTTTGGGCACATGCGCAATATCTTTTTGGGCTTTGCCATGTCGAACGTAATGAAGGCTAACGGCTACCAAGTCATTAAAGCTAATCTTATCAACGACCGTGGCATACACATTTGCAAATCGATGATAGCCTGGCAGCGATACGGTAATGGTGCTACACCTGAAAGTACGGGTGAAAAAGGCGACCACCTGGTGGGCGATTATTATGTGAAATTCAATGATGCTTATAAAGCCGAAGTAAAAGAACTGGTAGCTGCGGGTAAGGAAGAAGCTATTGCAGAAAAAGAAGCGCCTATTATGAAAGAAGCGCAGGAAATGCTGCGTAAATGGGAAGCCGGTGATGAAGAAGTGTATGGCCTTTGGCAAAAGATGAATGGCTGGGTGTATGAAGGTTTTAAAGACAGCTACCAGATGCTGGGTGTTGACTTTGATAAGATGTACTATGAAAGTGATACTTACCTTTTAGGTAAAGCAATAGTAGAAGAGGGGTTGCAAAAAGGCGTATTGTTTAAAAAAGAAGATGGTTCTGTTTGGATAGACCTTACTGAAGATGGCCTGGACCAAAAATTATTGCTGCGTGGCGATGGTACATCGGTGTACATGACGCAAGACCTGGGTACTGCCAAGTTGAAGTATAATGATTTCAACCTCGACCAATCGGTATATGTAATTGCTGATGAGCAGAACTACCATATGCAGGTGCTGAAACTCATTTTGAAAAAACTGGGTGAGCCTTGTGCTGATGGCATATATCACCTATCGTACGGTATGGTGGAACTGCCAACGGGTAAAATGAAGAGCCGTGAAGGTACAGTAGTGGATGCCGATGATATGATGAATGAAATGGTAACACTGGCCCAACAGCAAACAGAAGAAGCAGGCAAGACAGAAGGGTTTAGTACGGAAGAATTAGCAAAGCTATACAACATGATAGGTATGGGTGCGCTAAAGTTTTACCTGCTGCGTGTTGACCCTAAGAAGCGAATGATCTTCGACCCGAAAGAGTCGATAGACCTGCATGGTTTTACAGCAACGTTCATACAGTACGCGCATGCACGTATCTGTTCTATACTGCGTAAAGAAAATATGCCTTTGCTACCTGACAGCACAAAATTCCAGTCGCTGGTTTTGACGGAAGGCATAACACCTGCTGAAAAGAAACTGGCTGTATCACTAGAGCAATTCCCAACCATACTGGAGAATGCAGCAATAGAGTTCAATCCTTCTTTGTTGTGTAATTATTCATTCCAGTTAGCGCAACAGTTCAACTCGTTTTACGATGAGCACAGCATATCGAAAGCGGAGAACGAGGAGAAGAAACAATTACGTTTGATGCTCATCATTATGACCGCACAAGTACTGCGGCATGCAATGAAACTAATGGGTATCAACCTGCCGGAGAAAATGTAAACAGATAAAATGAAAAATATAGAATGGCTGCACTTGTTGCGGCCATTTTTTTAGCTGGCTTTTAGCTCTACCTGTGCGTTGCGTGCCTTCACTGCCGGGTACCAGGCTGCAAGCAAACCCACAATAGTGAGCGTAGCAATAATAACCAGGCAATCGCCAGGCTGAACATGCACGGGATATGATTCGATAATAAACGAACCTTGCAGCCTTACCATGCCGTAGCGTTGTTGCAGTAAACAAAGTATTACGCCCGCTGCTAACCCGACCATACCGCCGGTAAACGACCATAAGACTCCTTCTGTAAGAAAAATATTGCGTATGGTATTTTTTTGAGCGCCCATAGCCCGCAATATGCCCATGTCTTTTTGTTTTTCAAGTACAAGTAACGACAGTGCACCTACCATGTTGAACGATGCGATCAGCATTACCAAAAGCAGTATGGCAAATACGGCCCATTTCTCCGTACGCATTACCATATACAGGGTTTTATTTTGCTCGTAGCGGGTGGCAACATGAAATGAGGTGCCTAGTTTCTTTTGTAGTAATTCTTTTATATCACCGTCATCGGCATTTTTAGCAAGCTTCAGCTCTACCGATGAATATTTGCCCTGGGCCTGCAAGAGTTTTTGTGCTAATGGTAAAGCTGCAAGAATGTATTTACTGTCAAACTCATCTTGTACGCGAAAAATACCATCAGGCTTTAGCTCCAGCATCTGGAATGCAGATTCAGGACTAAGCGTAAGATTGGATGATTCGGAATTAGGATAATATAAACGAAGTGTGTTGAATACATTGTTCACATCCAGCGCCATATCGTTGGCTATCTGCAGGCCTACCAGGGCGGTAGGCGGGTATGTAGAAACGGAATCGCGCCCTTCAATAATGTATGGCCGCACTTCGTTTACAGTAAAGAAACTACTGTCAATGCCTTTTATCGTGGCAACTTTTTGCTCATCGTTGCTATTAAGCAAAACATTATCTTCTATAGAATAGGTAACAGCACTAATGCCTTTTACCGAACGGATATCTTTAAGTTGTGTATCGTTGAGATCGAAAAACTTACCCCTTGCCGCCGTTATTTTTATTTCAGGGTAAAAAGCCTTGTAAAGATCGGACACCAGCACCTCGAAGCCATTAACCACTGAAAACAGCACTATCATAGCGCAACTGGCTACACCAATGGCCACCATGCTGATACGCGAAAGTATAGGCACGGCATTGCCCGAGCGCTTGCCGCGCAGGTAACGGAATGCCAGTTGCCATACAAGCGTACGGTTCATTATTTTTTGCTGACCTTGTTTTTAAGATCTTCGTCGTCCTTCTTTATCTGCCTGAAGAGCTCTTCCATCTTAAATACATAGTCCAGCGTATCATCGGGAAAGAAATGCAGTTCAGGTACACGGCGCAGCTGGTTACGTACACGCTTGCCCAGTTCATTACGTAGTTCTGGGGTACGTTCCTTTATGTCGTGCATCAGTTTATCTGCGTCTTTTACCTGGAAAAGGCTGAGATATATTCTCGCTTCTAAAAGGTCGGGGGTTACCATTACTTTCGATATAGATACCATACCGCCATCTATTACATTCAGTCCTTCGCGCTGAAAAACTTCACTCAATTCTTCCATCACTAACTGGCCCACTTGCTTTTGCCGTTTGCTTTCTTCCATGTTTTCTAAAGTTTTGCCACGGTAAAGTTAAAAGAAAGGTGGTGATAACAATTGCGTAATTCTATGTAATTTCGTCGGCTCAACGTTTATATAAATGAAAAAGGGTTTATTATATGCAAGCCTGGCATGTGTGTTAGGGTTAGGGGCTTGCGAAGAAAAAGGTCCTGCTATTGATTTTGGTGGCGGGCCTGTTGCTACGGATACTACTTATGTGGCAACTGTAGAAGCGCCACAACAGCGTACCGTAGTGGTAGAAGAGTTTACGGGTGCAAGCTGCCCTCCGTGCCCGCCTGCAAGAGAAAAGCTCAATACAATAGCAAGTGATAATCCCGGCAGAGTATTCCCTATAGAGATCCATATTAAAAACTACCCCCAGAGCTCACCAGCTAAAGGGCATAAGTACGATTTGCGTACCGATGATGGTACCGATATAGGTGCCACTATCTACCAGGGCATACGTAGTATGCCTTCTGCAGGTATAGCACGCATACCCGTAAGCGGCCAGATATTGCTGGATGATGGTTTATGGGCGGGTACTATTGACAATGCGCTGAATGCCGCTACACCGGTAAACCTGACGGTAACCAGCGAATATGATGCAACCGCCCGTGTTGCAACCATACACGTTAAAGTTGCATATACTGCAGCCGTGAACGCTAAACAGTACCTGACACTTGCCGTAATAGAAGATAGTATAACAGATGTGCAGGAATATGCTACACGCTACGACGATAACTATGTTTTCCATCATACCCTGCGCGATATTGTAACACCAATAGCCGGTACTGAGATATTAGCTGATATTGCCAGTAAAGAACCAGGACGTGTGTACGAGCGTACATTTATTTATAATGTAGATGCTGCATGGAATGAAAAGAATTGTGCTGTAGTGGCCTTTGTGCATAATAACGATGCGAACAGCAAAGAAATATTGCAAGGTGCTGAAACCAAGATACAAGAGTAAATATTGTATTTAAAAAATATGCAAAAGGTGGCTTATGCCACCTTTTTTGTTGCACACAAGCATGTATCTTTGGCGCTAATCAGCAAGAAAAAAGAAGTGAAATACCGCAATGCCATTTTTATTGTCTTAGCAGTAATTATACTGGATCAGCTAGTAAAGGTCTATATTAAAACACATTTCTATTATGGCGAAGAAGTAAATGTACTGGGCAACTGGTTCAGGTTGCATTTTATAGAAAATGAAGGTATGGCCTTTGGTATGAAGCTAGGCGATGCAGATATGGGCAAGCTGGTGTTAACATTATTCAGGCTGGTAGCTGTAACATTTGGTTTCTTTCTGCTGAAACGCATAGTGAATAAAAGGTATAGTAAGGGTGCAATTATATGTGGCGCATTAATACTAGCAGGCGCTCTTGGCAACCTGATAGACAGTATATTTTACGGAATGATATTCAGTGAAAGCACTTTTCATATAGCGCAATTCGTTCCTTTCGGGCAGGGTTATGGTAAATTGTTTCATGGCCGTGTGGTAGATATGTTGTATTTCCCGTTGATAGATACACATTGGCCGGCCTGGATACCCGGCCTTGGGGGCAGGGAACTGGTCTTTTTTGAGCCGGTATTCAATATTGCCGATGCGGCAATATCTGTAGGTGTACTGGTGCTGGTATTCTTCCAGAAAAAACTGTTGCAAAAGCAAATACAGCCTGTACAACAGCCAACTAACAGTGATAATGTATGGCAGAAGAATTAATAGCAATAAACGTATGGCTCGCAGGCCGCAGCTATCGCATACGCATAAAGGCGGATGAAGAAGAAGCGGTACGTAAAGCTGTAAAAGTTGCCGATGATAAGATCATTGAAATGCGCACCCACTATGCAGGAAAAGATGACCAGGATTTTGTAGCCATGTGCCTGCTGATGTATGCAGCGAACGCTGCCACTGAAGGTGGCAATACAAATGACCCCGTAATACAAAAAGATATCAGCGATATGCTGAAGAAAATTACGGATGCGGTAGGCGAGTAAAATTATTCTTGTTCAATAGCAGCTAATAGCATCTCCATTTTACTGCCCCTTGAACCTTTAATAAGTATTGATGCATGTGCAGGTACGTGAGCCTTAATATACGTCGCAGCATCAGCTGATGTATCAAAACGCAGATAATCGCCTTCCAGCCCTGTGAATTCCCGGCCTACTAGTATAACCTGCTGCCAATTGTACTGACCGATAAAATCAACCAATTGCCCGTGTTCATTTTTCTCTTCGGGGCCCATCTCTTTCATAGCACCCAGCCATAATATTTTACCGGGCAGCTGCATGTTGGCAAAGTTGCTGATAGCAGCCCTCATACTGGTAGGGTTGGCGTTGTAAGCATCCAGTATAATGTTGTTAGTGCCTCTTTGCAGCCATTGCGAACGACTATTATCGGGGCTGTAGCTGCTTATAGCATCCTTTATGGTTTGTATGTCAATACCAAAATGCAGGCCGGCAGCTACTGCCAGCATTACGTTTGGGAAATTATAATCGCCCACCAATTGTGTGGGTATTGTTGTTTCTGCATCGCGGGTCATAATAGCCACCTTAAGAAACGAGCCCTGCATTAGGGGTTTACCAATGTATTTTGCATTAGCACTGCCGTAGGTTATCTGTTGTTCAATTCCTTTTGCCATTTCTTCCAGATATGAAAGATCCGTATTGCGGAATATAATGCCATTGTTTTCGCGCAAAAAATCATACAATTCACCTTTGCCTTTGCGTACTCCTTCAACACTGCCAAACCCTTCAATATGGGCCTTACCGCAATTGGTAATAATACCATGTGTAGGCAAAGCAATAGTGCAATAACCGGCTATTTCTTTTAAGTGGTTAGCCCCCATTTCCACTACAGCCATTTCAGCATCGCTTTTTATTTTTAGTAAGGTAAGCGGTACGCCAATATGGTTGTTCAGGTTGCCCTCGGTAGCGTAGGTAATATATTTTTTTCGCAGTACTGCGGTCAATAATTCCTTAGTGGTGGTTTTGCCATTTGAGCCCGTAATAGCTATAAAAGGTATATTAAATTGCTTACGGTGATGAAGTGCCAGCTCTTGTAAGGTGTGAAGTACATCCTCTACTAAAATATAACGCTCGTCGGCAGCATATTCTTTCTCATCGATAACAGCATAAACGGCACCGTTTTGTAATGCTTGTGCTGCAAACACATTTCCATTGAAATTAGGCCCTTTTAAAGCAAAGAAAATATCGCCTTCCTTTAGTTTACGTGTATCGGTCTGTATATCTGGATATTGGAGGTATAATTTATAAAGGGCGGCTATATTCACTTAAAAAGTATTTAGTGCATAAAAATAAAAAACCCCTTTCTAATGAAAGGGGTTTCTATAAAAAGAAGAATTAATTTTTTATTTACCGGTTCTTCTGCCGTTGCCACCTTTTTTGTTGCCAAAATAGTTGCCGGCACGTTCGTCGTTCATTCCGTTAGGAGCACCTAAGCGATCCATAACACAACGGAAACCTACGCTAGCGCTTGCCTGGTTAGCTTGCATGAAACGGCGTGTACCAGGAGACATCCAGTAAGAACGGTCATTCCATGAAGCGCCTTTATACACTTTAGAGTCGTTATTAACCAGTGTGTTTACACCATAGTTGTAAGTGAATAAAGAAGAACTGTCACCATCGCGATAATCGCGCAGGTCAGGTGCATTACCGTTGAACTGTTCTTTAGCAGCCATTTCTTCTGCTGTCATTATACGGCGAGGAATATTACCAAGAGAATCTTTTTCTTCCAGTTGGAAATCTTCAGCTATACGCTTGTTGGCATCGTAAACGTTACCACGGAAAGGACGGAAATCATTTACATCATCATAAGAAGTAGGGCGGTAAGTATCCAATACCCACTCACTCACGTTGCCAGCCATATTGTAAAGGCCATAAGCGTTAGGCTGATAAGAATAAACAGGTGCAGGGATATCTGCATTGTCATTCAAGCCACCTGCAACACCCATCGCATCACCACGGCCACGTTTAAAGTTACCCAGGAACTCACCTTGATATGAGTTACGGATACCATAACGGGTAGTGTAAGCATCGCCCCAAGGATATACGTTACGATCTGTGATAACTTCTTCACCACGACGGCGTTTAGTTTCAGGCTCAGGGTTGTTGCCTATGTTACCAACTGCTGCATATTCCCACTCAGCTTCTGTAGGGAGGCGGTAGTTTGGCAGCAGGTAGCCGTCAGCATAAGTAATGTTACGTTTGCCGGAACCCTGAGGATCCAGGTCGCGTTTGCGGCCTTTGCCCGGTGTACCGTCGTATTGGCCTGAAACATAAGATTCAGAAGTGAAAACGTCTTCGTTCACCTGATTAGCATTCCTTTTCAGGAAGCCATTTTTTATCAGGATATATTCGTTAACGCGGTCAGTACGCCATTTACAAAAGTCGTTAGCCTGGTACCAGTTTACACCTACTACAGGGTAGTAGTTGTAAGCAGCATGGCGGAAATAGAATTCAACCAATGGCTCGTTGTAAGACAACGCCTTGCGCCAGGTAGTAGAATCCGGTAATGCTTTGGCAACCGCTGCAGGATAGTCAGCGCCGTACGAGCGGCTCAGCCAGTACAGGTACTCGCGGTAATGTACGTTAGCTACCTCAGTTTCATCCATATAGAAAGATGATACCGACACTGTGCGCGGTATATTGTTCCTTTCAATGGTCAGATCTTCTTCGGTTTGGCCCATTGTGAAACGGCCACCTTCTACAAATGTCAGGCCCGGTCCGGTTTGTTGTCCGGGGTAATTGGCTACATCAAAACCACCAAGGCGGGAATCATTATAATCCCAACCGGTTGTTTGTGATACACCCGTTGATTTTTTCGAAGAGCAAGACGAGAGTAGAGTAGCTGTCCCGATGCAAAGCAAGCTCACGCCGATGAGTGTTCTTTTCATAATCAAAGAAAAATATTTGCTACGAATTGATTGAATAATTGTTAAAAGTGTTACAATGATAGAGCATTCTTTTCATAATGTCAAGCATTCAAACCCGAGAAAAATAAAAAAAATGTAACCCTCATTGTGTTAAATTATAATATTATGTAAAGGTTTTCGTTTTAAAATAATGCAAAAGCCTTATGACAAAAGGATGTCTTTCGAAACACTTAACTTTGATAACAGATAGTTTATACTATATACCATGGTAAAAATGAAAAGATTTGGAGCCCTATTATCGCTGTTAATGGCAGCGATTTCTGCTATTGCGGACACATATACCTATACCGTTACAGCAAGGCCTGAAGATGCACTGGATGGCTATATGACAGCTAAGATATGGCTGAGTGAATATACAATGCCGCAGATAACCCTGCACGACCTGGAATATACTGCTGCAGCGGCCATAAAAGATACATCCGTTAAGCCCGCACCGGCAAGCAACTTTAAAGTGATATTAGGGAAAGACAGGAAACGCCCGTTTGCCATAGTGCAAATACCTGCCTTTAAGAAAGATGGCACTGTTACCAGTCGCCTTACTTCTGTATCGCTGATAATAAATGAAACAAGCACGGCACCCAAAGGGCCACAAATGCGTACTACCGGTACTACGCAAAGCTCATCGCCCCTGGCAAATGGCACATGGTATAAAATATCAGTTGGCAATACAGGGTTCTGTAAAGTAGAATATGATTTTCTAAGCACTAAGCTTGGGGTTACCAATATATCATCAGCCAACATACGTGTATTTGGTAATGGTGGTAATATGTTGTCTGAAGCTAATGCTATGCCGCGTAAAGACGGGCTGCAGGAAAATGCTATCTGGATGAACGATGGCGGTGACGGTAATTTTGGCCCCGGCGATTATTTTGTGTTTTATGCTGTAGGCCCCGATGGCTGGCAAACAAATGATACTAACAGGGTATATAAGCATGTAAAAAATATTTACGAAGACAAGGCTTACTACTTTTTGAATTTCGATCAGGGTGCGGGTCTGCGTATAAGCGGGCAAAGCCAGGCGCCAACCGGAAATGTAACCGTAAATAGTTTTGACGACCATGTATTTTTTGAGCAAGAGCTTAATAACCCGCAAAAGGCTGCTAAACGCTGGTGGGGTGAAGAATTTTCGTCATCGCCGGGCAAAGCGTTAACCCATACGGCTACGCTTGATCTGGGTGCCAATGTGCAGGAAGCTAATTTCAATGTTATGCTGGGCTCCCGTGGCCCTTCCGTTGGCAACACATTCACCGTATCGCTGAACGGACAGGTATTAGGCTCATACCCCATGGCAGGTTCTAACTTCAGAGAAGAAAGCATTCCGGTAAGCGAATTGAATGTGCCTTATACAGTAAATTCTGTTGGTAATACTGCTGAATTTACG
>CAMLFX010000094.1 GCA_946479435.1 uncultured Sphingobacteriales bacterium
ATGAAAAAGGCATACTGAAAGCATTGGTGAATTATTCAACCTTCTCGAGTGGTACGCGTATACCAAGTACTGATTCGAATGAAGGTGGGAAAACTATGGATTATGGTTTAACTAACCAGAATGTATACAGCAGTGTATCGTACAAACAAGCGATAAAAGACAAGTGGAATTTATACGTAGCAGGATCTTACAGCTATAATGAAGATGATGCTAAATTTGATACCAATAAATTGCTGGGTACTGATGACCGTATGCAATTGCGTGCTGAAGTGAAACGTTATGTAACCAGCAGGTTCGATGTATTGATAGGTACTGAAATACAGCACTTCTCTTACAATCGCAATTTCACAGACTCGACCAATACAACTTACAAATACGATTTTACCGAAACACAATCGGCAGGATACCTGGAACTGAACTGGGCGCCGATATACTGGCTGGCATTTAAACCGGGTGTACGCTATGAGCATAGTGCATTACTGAATACAGATGCCGTATCGCCAAGATTTGCGATGGCTATAAAGGCAGGACAAAACGGACAATTCTCTTTGGCAACAGGTATCTTCTACCAAACAGCCGACCAGAACTACCTGTTTGTATCGCGCCCGGGTTACCAGAAAGCGGTACACTATATAGCTAACTATCAATATGCGAAGAACGACCGTACACTGAGACTGGAAGGTTATTATAAAGACTATCAACAGTTGATAAAAGAAAAACTGGCAAGTGGTATGCCATTCAATCCCAACACAACAAACCGTTTCATACCGTTTGGTACTATGGTTAGTAATTCGGGTACAGGTTATGCAACAGGTGCGGAGCTTTTCTGGAGAGACAGGAAGAGCATAAAGAATGCAGACTATTGGGTATCGTACAGCTATATAGATACACGCAGGCTGTACAAGAACTATCCGTTTGAAGCAACGCCCGATTTTATATCAGACCATAACCTTAGTGTAGTGGGCAAATATTTCATTGAAAAATGGCAGACACAAATAAATGCTACTTACAGTTTTGCAACGGGTAAGCCATACTTTAATAATGAAGACCCTAAGAGACCTGTAACCGCAGACAACTTCATGAGAGACCGCACGCCAAACTATCATAATCTATCAATTGGTATTAACTACCTAACCACAATAGGTAAAAAATGGTTTACTGTAGTATATGCAGGTATCGATAATGTGACTAATCATAAAAATATATTTGGTTATCGTTATGATGCTTCAGGCAATGCTTACGAAATACGCCCTGCATTATACCGCTCAGTATTTGTAGGTGTTAACTTCTCACTTACTGCTTTCGATAAAGACGAACTTTAAAAATATTAATTCTTAAAAAACCAATCAATCTAAAAAACATTAAAACTATGACACGTTACATTCTTCTTACGGCGGCAAGTGCCTTGATGTACTTACATAGCCATGCGCAAACTGCAGATTATAAAGAACCATTGCAAAAAACTTTCATTGCTTTTGATACTACCATGGATATGGGCAAAAAAGTAGAGCAAAGCAATAAGCTGAACATGATAGCTAAAAAATGGAACGACCAATGGGCACCACATTATTACAACGCATATAGCAAAGCCCAACTGAGCTACATGGAGAAAGACGAAGCAAAACGCGATGCCTATGTAGATGAGGCGGAGAAAGAACTGGGCGAAGCTGTAAGCCTGTTAGGTAAAGACAATGATGAAACGTATGTACTGGCTGCAATGGTAGCCAACGCACGCCTGGCAGTAAAGCCGCAAAGCCGCTGGCAAAAATATGGTAAGATATACGATGAGAACCTGGAGAAAGCCAAAGAGCTGAATGAAAATAATCCTCGCATCTACTATCTGAAAGGTACCAGCAAATTTTTTACACCGAAGATGTTTGGTGGTGGTAAAAAAGCGGCACTTCCGTATTTTGAAAAAGCTGATGGCTTATTTGCAAAAGAAGAAGGCGGCAATATTGATAAGCCATATTGGGGTAAAAGAGCCAATGCCTATTTTATAAGCCAATGCAATGGGGAGGATAAAGAATAGTTAGTAGTCAACCAATAATGATAAGATCCCAACCCTGTAAGGTTGGGGTTTTCTTTTTAATAAATAGCTGGTTAATAGATATTTGAAGTTTATTATTTCTCACTTTAACATTTTTGGGAGTACGGGGCATGCTTTTTGAAAGAACTAGCTTACAAACAAACGTATTTATGATGAAAATGAGATTTAGTATTGCATTGCTAGCTGTTGCATTGAGTAGCCTGGCCTTTTTACAATCGTGCAATAAAGACGACGACAGTGGTAACAATACCAACCAGACGGCCACAGTAAATATGCACCTGACGGATGACCCCGCCAATTATGATGCTGTATGGATCAATATTCAGAAAGTAGAAGTAACTATGGAAGGGCATAGTGCTGTTACACTTGTGCCTATCAGGCCGGGTATGTACGATCTGCTAAAGTTCAGGAATGGTTTAGATACACTTTTATTAACGGCAACATTGCCTGCAGGTAAAGTTAGCCAGATACGCCTGATATTAGGAGAAGGTAACAATGTAGTGGTAGATGGCCAGACTCATGACCTTAACACTCCTTCTGCACAGGAAAGCGGCCTGAAGCTGAACCTGAAAGATGAATTTGTGGCCGGTGGCGCTTATGATGTATGGATAGACTTTGACGCGGCAAAATCGATAGTTGTAACAGGCAATGGCAAATACCAACTGAAACCTGTGATACGTGCATACACTGCATTGACAGACGGGCGTGTAAAAGGCTATGTATTGCCTCCTGCCGCATTGGCCACAGTTTCCCTGACTAACGGTGTGGATACTTATACTGCTATACCAGGTGCTGATGGATACTATATTTTTACCGGTGTACCTGAAGGCACCTATTCAGCAACATTCGATGCTTCAATAGTTACTTACCAGGATATAACTGTAAACAACGTAGTAGTAAAATATGGCACTACTGTTGATCTTGGTGTTACTACACTGATACAATAGATCATTCTAAATTTTTATAAAGCGGGCGGCTATTGGCTGCCCGCTTTATTTTACGGAATATAGATGCATATTGTATAAATCAGTATTTTTCCAACATGCAACAGCGGCTAAAAAAACTTCCTATCCTACTTTGTTATCTCATAGCATTTGTATTCGGCCTGAAACAAGTGCGTGAGCCGGATATCTGGTGGCAATTGCTATCGGGCAGGTGGATGCTGGAACATGGACAGGTGACGCATACTGATATATTCTCGTACACCATGACCGGGGTAAGATGGGTAAATGTAAAATGGCTGTACGAGGTATTGATAGCAAGTATAGAAAAGATATTTGGGCCTGAAGGGGTAATGTTGCTGCAGGGCATAGTGAATGTGTCCATTATGTTTTTGCTGGGTCAGCTGCTGAAACAAGCGCGCAAACATTGGCAATTACCCATGTCGGCATTCTTTACCGTAATAAGTGTGCTGCTATTTTTTGTGATGGTTGAATACCGCATGGCTGGCAGGCCGGAAATGGTCAGCCACTTGATGTGTGCGCTGATGCTTTGGTGGTTCTTTAGAAATCCACAACTACAATGGAAACATTTAATAATACCGGTAGTATTGCAATGTTTGTGGGCCAATATGCACGAAGGTTACCCGATAGGTATTGTGATGACAGGCGCCTTTGCCATTAGCAGTATTATAGCCTACTTCTGGAATAAGAACGATAATTATTTAAGAATAGCCGGCAGGGCGGGGGTATTACTAGGGTTATCGATATTGGCGCTGCTGGTAAACCCTAATGGTTGGCAACTATGGCTACAACCGTTTGAAATCTTCAGGCAAGTAAACGTAAATAAATATACTACCGAGCTATACAGCGCCTTGCAGCCTGACTACTGGACCATACAAGCCCAAATATATATTGCTTGCCTGGCGCTGGCAGTTACCTTCTGGATATTGAGACTAGTGCAAGCCTCAAAAGAGAATGATAACCGTTTTAAAAATCCGCTAACCGTTTTTTATTTATTGCTGATAGTACTGTTCGGTTATTTATCACTAACGGCTAACCGTAATATACCATTCGCAACTATTATATTGTTTCCTTCCTTACCTATAATGGCTGCATGGGCTATCGATAAATGGCATATTTACAGAAAGGGTATTTATACAGCATTGGTCAAACGTTCTGTATTGCTGGCAAGTATTATTGCAATAGTGTTGTACGTATATGTAGTAAACAATAAATATTATATAGCTACAAAATCGCCCAACAGGTATGGTTTAAAGATAGATGCTTCGCATGCACCTTTAGGTGCGGTTGCATTTATTAAGCAGCACAATATAAAAGGCACTGCTTTTAGTGATTATTTTGTTTCCTCATACTTATTGTGGGCGCTATATCCTGATTTTAAATCTTACATCGATCTGCGTGACCTGGATGTTTTCTCATCTCAATTCTTCGACGACTATTTTAAACTATATAATGATCCGCAACGCTTTGAGGGATTGAATAAAAAATATCATTTTAACTATGTTGTGCTGGCCAACAAGCAGCTGGATGGCTTGCAAAGAAAACTATACTGGGGCGAGGGGTATAACATGATATATGTAGATGAAAGCGCAGTGATATTTTTAAAGAATAGCCCCGAAAATAACAGGCTGAATCAAAACCTCTCAATACAAAAACTATTTAGCAGTAATGGCGAAGCAGAAACACCTGCATGGGCCACGGCGTTGAGTACGTTGTTTAACCCGGCATTTGAGGAGGAAACAGATGAGCCAACCAGGCTGCCTGTATATGCGGCTAAGTTTTACAACCAGGTAGGGCAGCACCCATTGGCGATAAAACAATTGTTGCCAGTAATAACTAACTATGATAATGATGCTGAAGCTCAAAAAGTATTGGGCGACCTATACCTGAATTATGCCAGGGCATCCAATAATCAGAATGTACAAAAATCAAGATTAGATAGTTCATTTTATTATCTATCAAATGCAGAAGAACTGAATACACACCTGGAAGGAGTGCACATATCGCTTGGTAGCTGGTATGTGTCTACAGGCAACTATCCTAAAGCAATTGATGAATTTAAACAGAGCATCGGCCAGACTGCTAATGATGATTATGCTTACTATATGCTGGGCATGAGCTACAGGATGATGTGGTTGAACACCAAAAATGATGAGGATAGGGAAAATATGATAAAGGCGTTGAAGAAATCGCTAAAAATAAACCCAACCAATACAAAGGCCGACTTGTATATAGCTGAGGCTGAAATGGACAAAGGGGAAATATCTGACGCTAAGAAGCACCTGAAAAAAGCAATGCAAAGCGGCGATATATTGGAGCCCGAGGAAGCAAAGTTGCTGGCTGTGCTAAAAGTAAAGGCAGGAATAAAATAACAACGTATGAAAGTCAGCATAATTGCTGACTTTTTATCTTTCGGTATTATTATCGCATTTTTACAAAATGAAATGGGAAAGCCTATATAGTGCAAGGCGTACGGGACAAGCGGCCGGTAGAAAATATAATAGCGACGAACAAAGGAGCCAGTACCTGGTAGACTATGACCGTATCATTTTTTCTTCGGCATTCCGAAGGTTGCAGAATAAAACACAGGTATTTCCGCTGCCGGGCGCTGTGTTTGTGCACAACAGGCTTACACATAGTTTAGAAGTGGCATCTGTTGGCCGCTCTTTAGGAAAAGCTGTAGGTGATGTAATAGCGGAAAAATATGGTGAGGGTAACAGAGAATTTACAGAGTTTTATAAATACGAATTGCCATCGGTAATAGCTGCTGCATGTTTGGCACACGATATTGGCAACCCGCCATTCGGTCATTCGGGTGAGGATGCGATACGTACTTATTTTACAGGGCTGGATGAACCAACTAAAGAGATCATTCACAATGCGCTTACGGAAAATCAGCTGAAGGACTTTGAACGCTTTGAGGGTAATTCGAATGCGCTACGCATACTTACAGAAAAATTCAACGAACTGGATGAAGGTGGTTATGGACTTACTTATACCACACTTGCATCGATCATAAAGTATCCCTGCTCATCGAAAGAAGGATTTAAAAAGACGGGACTTATCTCTACCAAGAAATCAGGTTATTTTGATAGCGAAGCAGATACTTATAAATCGATAGCTGAAGAATTGAACATACCCAAGAAAGATGGTTATGCAGATGTGTATGCGCGCCACCCGTTTGTGTACCTGACAGAAGCAGCTGATGATATTTGTTACCGTGTGATAGACCTTGAAGATGCACACCGTTTGCGTATTGTATCGCTTGAGAAGATCAAAGAGATATTCTACCCGTTCTTTGAAAAGGAAGATGATTATATGAGCCTGGCTTATGTAGAAAAAAAGGTAGACAGGCTTGTGGATGATAATCAGAAGGTGCAGTATATAAGAGCAAAGTGGATAGGACTGATGATAGGTAAGCTCGCTAAAATATTCATTGAGCAGGAAGATGTGTTGCTGGCTGGTGGTCTTGAAAAAGACCTGTTGAAATGCCTGCCCGAACAGGAGCAGAAACTGATAGATAATATCAATGATTTTTCAACACAGTATATATACAATTACAAATCGGTAGTGGAGATAGAAATAGCGGGTTACAACGTGATAGGCGGATTGCTAAAGGAGTTCGTACATGCAGTATTGCATCCTACAGAAACAAAATCAGCCAAGATCATCCGGCTGGTATCCGGCCAATTTCCTATAACGCAGAACAGGGAATATATATATAAGGACATACAGGCAGTGGTAGATTTCATATCGGGCATGACCGACCTTTACGCCATAGATCTGTACCGCAAAATAACCGGCATCACCATACCTGAAATAAGATAGCATGCACCCTGGTCAATTGAGAATAGAAGCGTTTACTTATGAGTTGCCCGATGAACGGATAGCCAAGTATCCTTTGCAACAAAGAGATGCATCGAAACTACTGGTATATAAAAACGGGGAAATGCAAGATGCGCGGTACAGAAATATTGCCGATCATCTAACTGAAGGAAGCCTGCTTATTTTCAATCAAACCAAAGTAGTAAATGCACGCCTGCTGTTTAAGAAAGATACAGGTGGCATTATAGAGGTGTTTTGTTTGGAGCCGCATAGTCAGTATGCCGATATACAAACGGCTATGTTGCAACGCAGTACTGTATGGTGGCAATGTATGATAGGCGGTGCCAGCAAATGGAAGCCAGGCATGGTGCTGACCATACAGCATGATGAACCTGATTTTGTATTGAGCGCTACCATTGTAGACAGGCAGCCGGGTGTATTTACGCTGGAACTGAAATGGGATAATGAAATGAGTTTCGCGGAGGTACTACACTACATGGGTAAAGTACCATTACCCCCTTACCTGCACCGTGATGCTGAGGTGAAAGATGAAGAAACATACCAAACTATATACGCCAAGGAAGAAGGTAGTGTAGCTGCACCAACAGCTGGGCTGCATTTTACCGAGCAGATATTTCAAAGCCTTGAGGCAAAAAATATAGATAGAGATTTTGTGACGCTGCATGTAGGTGCGGGCACATTTAAGCCTGTGAAATCGGAGACGATGCAGGAGCATGATATGCATGCTGAATGGATAGATGTAACGGTTGACACCATAGAGCACGTTATCAGGCACCTGGATGTGGGAGTTATACCAGTGGGTACTACGAGCATGCGCACGCTGGAGAGCCTGTATTGGATAGGCGCTAAACTGCTGAAAGGTATAGTGCCCAATAGTAATGCAATTGCAGTTAACCAATGGGATCCTTACGAATTTAAATCAGAAGCATCTGCTTTGCATGCGTTGAAAGCGGTAGTTGATTACCTGCTACAGAATAACCAGCAAAGGCTGGTGGTGCGTACGCAGATAATTATAGCGCCTGGCTATGAATTTAAAATAGCAAAGGGGCTTGTTACCAATTTCCACCAACCACAGTCTACCTTGCTGCTGCTGGTATCGGCATTTACAGGTGGAAACTGGCGTACTATATACAACCATGCGCTTGTCAATAATTACCGCTTCCTGAGCTATGGCGATGGCTGCCTGTTATTGCCATAAAAATCAGTTTTTACATCAACATTAATAAATAGTTACATCTGCTGCTTACGGTGGGTATTTAGTAGCTTTGCTGCCATTAATACGTAACAGGTGACTACACAAGAATTTATTGCAGCTGCTTTAAAGGAAGATATTGGCCCCGGCGACTATTCTACACTGGCATCTATTGATAAAGATGCACAAGGTAAAGCCGTACTGAAAGTAAAAGAAGCAGGGATACTTGCGGGCATCGGCTTAGCGCAGGATATATTTTACTACCTGGAGCCGGGTGCGCAATTTAGCATTTACAAGAAAGATGGCGACAGGGTAGCTGTTGGCGATATAGCTTTTGAAGTATCGGCAAAGGTGCATACTATATTGCAGGCCGAACGCCTTGCACTGAACTGTATGCAGCGTATGAGCGGTATTGCAACGCTTACCAATGTATATGTTGAAAAAATAAAAGAATACAGAACTGAAATATTAGATACGCGCAAAACAACCCCTCTCTTCCGTGCTTATGAAAAAGAGGCTGTGCGCATAGGCGGTGGCGTGAACCACCGTATGGGTTTGTACGATATGGTGATGCTGAAAGACAACCATATAGATTTTTGTGGCGGTATAGAGAAAGCGATATTGCGCACACAGGAATACCTGAAACAGAACAATCTCGACTTGCTGATAGAAGTGGAGACACGCAGCATTGAAGATGTACGGAAAGTGCTTTCAGTTGGTGGTGTACACCGTATAATGCTGGATAACTACAAGCCGGAACTGATGAAAGAAGCAGTTGACCTGATAGCCGGTAAATGTGAAACTGAAGCATCGGGCGGTATTAATTTGGATAATATAATGGACTATGCGGCAAGTGGTGTTGACTATATATCGGTAGGCGCTATTATACACCATGCTGTTAGCATGGATCTTAGTCTGAAAGCCGATTTAGCATGAGCCAAAAGAAACATCTGGTTTTCATCATCAATCCCAAATCGGGCGTTGACAGGGAAAAGGCCATACAGCAAGCCATAAGCGACAGGCTGGACATGCAGCAGTATAGCTATGAGCTCATTCATACACAATATGCTAAACACGGCACTGAATTGGCACGCGATGCTGCTGAAAAAGGTGCTTACGCAGTTGTGGCAGTAGGTGGCGACGGCTCAGTAAATGATATTGTAGCGGGTTTGCTGAATACTGATACCGCCTTGGCTATTATACCAAAAGGATCGGGTAATGGTATGGCGCGCAGCATGAAGATACCGTTGAAAGAAATAGAAGCCATAGATATTATTAATAAAGGCAATAGCATTAAAATGGATATTGGTTTTGCCAATGGCAGGCCATTCATAAGTAATGCAGGTGTGGCTTTCGATGCGTTGATATCGAAAAAATTTGCAAAAAGCAAACGCCGTGGTTTTGCTATGTATAGCTGGCTGGTCACCAAACATATGTGGACCTATAACGAATGGGACTGGCATATAACTATTGATGGCAAGCAGATAAAAGAGAAGGCATTTATTATCAGCGTAGCTAATGGTAAGCAGTTTGGTTACAACTTCCAGATAGCACCCGAGGCTGACTGGACAGATGGTATCTTCAATATCGTTGTTATTAAGAAGTTCCCTAAAATATTGGGCGGACTTTTAGTGTTGCGGGCTATGAATGGTACTATTAACGGCAGTCCGTATGTGAAGCATTACACTGGTAAAAAAGTAACAATATCGCACCCTGAGTTGCAGTTAATGCAAACAGATGGAGATGCACACCCTTGCGATAATAAGATACATTTCCATATAGAGAAAGGAATACAGAAAGTGCTGGTGCCTTAAGCATCCTCTTTATTGTACTTCCACCTGCGGTGCGACCAGAGCCAGTTCTCGGGTTGCGCTTCCAATTGCTGCTCCATGAATTTTACATAACGTTCTGTCAATTCTCCTTCAGGCATTGTTGAAGCATTGTCGGTTACCAGTTCGAAATGAAGACGGTAATGGCCACGCTTTATTTTGCGCGTAGCTGTAAACACGACCGCAGCACCCGATCTTCTTGCCAATTTTTCAGGGCCTTTAAAAAAAGGCGCTTCGCGGTGCATGAATGGTAGCCAGGCTGCATTTTTTATGTCAGCAGGATTTTGATCGGCGGCCAGACCTAAAACGAACCGTACATTTTTAAGCCGCTGCATACCTTTTTTTGCTTTCATAGAAATAAGCCATGTACCGCTTACGGTACGAATACGCTGCATTATTTTATCGAAAGCGGGATTACTTACCGGCTGATAAAAACAAGCGCATTGCTGCTGCACATTGTATTGCCAAACTACATTCAGCCATTCCCAATTGAAACTGTGTCCCACCAATGCATAAGTATCTTTATCCTCAGCATATAGTTTGCTAAAAACTTCCCAATTACCCGTCATTCGCCTGTTAAGTTGTTCTTTCGAGATAGTAAGCAATTTTAATGTTTCAATCCATTGATCGCAAAAATTGCGATAGAACTTCCTTGCAATAGCTTTCAGTTCTTCACCCGATTTTTCGGGAAAAGCGTTTTGCAGATTATCTAGCACTACACTTTTACGATAGCCGGTTACGTAATACAACAAGACGTAAATAAAATCAGACAATACATATAATATCCTTAAAGGCAGGAGTGCCAAAGGATATAATAATATAAGAAGTATATAATACAAGCGCTTACAGTTAGGATATATTGCCTGTGAGGTTATATATCTTTTGAATATTCTTCAGTATTTCGTTGAAATCTATGTTCAGGTCTTTTAGCAAACCGGTTTTTAAATCGAATACCCAGCCGTGTACTGTAGGAAATTGATTTGCCAGATATGATTTTTGAACTACTGCAGTTTTAATAACATTTACGCATTGCTCCTGCACATTTAGCTCTACCAGCCTGTTGTAGCGGGCGTGCTCATCTGTAATAGCATCCAGTTCCTGCTGGTGCAAGCGGTACACATCGCGGATATTTCTCAGCCAGGGGTTAAGTATGCCTAAGTCCTGCGGCGTCATAGCAGCTTTTACACCACCACAATTGTAGTGTCCGCAAACCACGATATGTTTTACATGCAAATGTGTAACAGCATACGTAAGTACAGACATTACATTCAGGTCGATATTATTGACCAGGTTAGCCACGTTACGGTGTACAAATACCTCGCCCGGTTCCAGCCCCATTATTTCGTTAGCCGGTACACGGCTATCAGAGCAACCTATATACAAATAATCAGGTTCCTGATCTGAAGATAGCTTAGCTAGAAAATCAGCATCCTGCGCTATTTTACCGGCTACCCATTTTTTATTGTTCTCAAATATTTCCTGGTATGTTGCCATTGCTATTGTTCGATTATAACTCAAAACTAAATAAACATTTCTGAAACGGGCTATATCTGTTATTTTTACGGCCTCAAACTAGCGTATATGAAACTGGTAACTTACTCGAAACAAGGTATAGAACAATTGGCTTTTTATGTGGGGGATAAACTATACGACACACAGGCGGCTAATCATAAACTGCCATCGACTATGATGGAAATGCTGAACAACTGGGAAGCTTTGATTGATATAGCCAAACAAACTGAAGCAGATATAAAAAGTGGCAAGCTGACTACAGAAGGTGTAGCGTACAATACTGCAACAATTATGGCACCTGTACCTCGGCCAACTTCATGCCGCGATGGATATGCCTTTCGCCAGCACGTAGCGTCAGCACGCCGCAACCGTAAGGTAGATATGATACCTGAGTTCGACCAGTATCCTATATTCTAC
>CAMLFX010000095.1 GCA_946479435.1 uncultured Sphingobacteriales bacterium
CTAAAAATGCCATTGCGCGTAGTTTAAATTCCATACCCAGGAAAAAACCTGCTTCTGCTTTTACGAAAGGTATTACCCTGATATGGCCGCCATCTTTGGTTTCAGCTGTAACATACGATGGAGCAATACCTGCGCCCAGGGCAAATGATGTTCTGTTTTCTTTACTAAGCGTTGCCTCACCGCCGGTACGAAAATCAACACCTATAGGCAATGACATGATAGATACCGGGAATTCTTCTGCAAAACGTACATTATAAAATCTGCCGGAATCCAGATTGTATGACTGAAGTGTAACACTATCTTGTTTGAAGGTAAAACCGGTATAAGAAAAACCAAGATCAAGCGTTACTGCACTTTTAGGGGTAATTCTTGCTATGTTGAAAAAAGTACTTATAAATAAATTACTGGACTTTGTAGACTTCATTCCGGTGAGAAATGTAGTTTGCAAGGAGTTGGAATACTGGTAAGTAGTAGTCAAAGCATTGTATGTAAAATGCAAGCCATAACCAATGGAAAGACGTTTCAGTACCGCCCCCTGCACCTTATCTCCCTTGACCTTGTTAGGGTTGCTGGTAAAACCCGGAGTATGGGCAAACTGAGCAAATGCAGCATTTCCTAAAAAAAGTACTGCAATAAGCAGGCTAAAAGCTTTTGTAATTTTCATCGGTATTTTGGCAGTTATGCAGGTTAAAATAAAGCCAAAAAAATCACTTATGCAAGTGTGAGTACTTACTACCGGTAGCTTATTAAAAATTTAAAGTACTAAATACGGTATTTGCTATTTGTGATTATAAACAATTTTCTGAAAATGCCGATGATCAACAACATAAGGCAAAAACCTAAAGGAAATTGAAAGCTTTACAAATGAGCAACGTAAATAAGGGCATAATTTTAGTATTAACTTCATAGTTATTGACATATAACGAACTATGAAAAACCATAAAGACGTTTCTTCCGTCTGGAAGCTATTTGACAAGTTTTCCAATAAGGCCACTAAAGCTACAGGTAGCCCTGTAGCTTTTATCTTGGCTGTGCTTATTGTTGTTATTTGGGCTGTAAGCGGCCCGCTTTTCGACTTTTCCGAAACCTGGCAATTAGTAATAAATACAGGTACAACTATCATTACATTTTTGATGGTATTTGTTATCCAACAATCGCAGAACAAGGATACAATGGCGCTGCATATGAAGTTAAATGAGTTGATAGCATCCAATAAAACAGCCAGCAATAGACTGATAGATGTAGAAGACCTTACAGAAAAGGAACTGGAAGCAATTAAAAATTATTATATCGAATTATCAGAATTGGCAAAAAAGGAGAATGATATTCACGCTACGCACTCTTTGGATGAAGCAAAAGAAAATGCAGCACAAAAACGTGAGCGCATAAAATCTGGTACCAGTAAAAAACAATAGTAAAATGTTAAGGCAGTTATGCCCATTAAACTATAGGGTTAAAACATTATCTAATTAAGAACTAAACTTCGAACTATATATGATTCAGTTAAATAAAAGCTTGATTCTTGTTGCCGGGCTGATGTTATTTTCAGCTGCAGATAGTTCAGCACAAATTATAGTAAACATACGCCCTGCAAGGCCTTCAGTTGTTATAAACAGGCCCACCATGCCTGCCCCGGGATATGTTTGGGTGGAAGAAGATTGGCAACCCCAAAACAATGATTATGCATGGCATGGCGGCTATTGGGCAGCACCACCAAGACCTCATGCTGTTTGGGTACCCGGATACTGGGAAGAAAAACATATAGCTAAAGGCCATGGTAATGGGAAAGGACACGCAAAAGGCAAGGGAAAAGGCCATGGTTACGTTTGGGTACCAGGACATTGGAGATAAATGCTATGGGTAAAAAAATAAAAATCACTGCCGTATTGTTGCTTAGTATAATAACTATTGCATGCCATGCACAAACAGATATTGATACTAACTTACTGCTTAGCAAAATAAATATGCTACGTACTGAAGGTTGCAAATGTGGTGACAATACAATGCCCCCTACTACACCTCTTGTATGGAATACAACTTTAGCTGATGCTGCCCTGAACCATAGTATTTATATGGATAAGGTGCAAAGGCTTGAACATCAGGATACAAATGGGAACAGGGCTGGAAAACGCATAACAAGGAGAGGATATAGTTGGCGAACATACGGTGAAAATATAGCAATGGGACCGGAAACGGTTGAAGCGGCATTAGAGATATGGAAAAACAGCCCCTCACATTGCAAGAATATAATGAACCCTGATTTTAAGGAAATAGGCATGGCAAAATCGGGTAAATACTGGACGCAAGTGTTTGCTGCACCTAAATAAAACGAGAGGATACTTATGGTAGCCTCTCGTTTGTTGTAAAATTATTTTTCAATCTGCTCTCACCCATGTGGTAGAGCGCCCTATCATCGATATTCCAATATACCCTCTCACATCCAGCTTATCACCATCTTTAGTTATTTTGCAAGAATATGTTTTCCCGTTTTTAGGATCGTAAATAGTACCATCCTCATATAAGCCATCTTCTGTTTTTCTAAAACCTTTTAATATTACCAGGCCAACTATCGGGTGGTTTCTTTTCGATACATCAGGGTTACGTGCATCAATTTTGGGTTTACCATCTCTATTAGGCACCTTCAGCCATTCTACCTTACCGTAAAATTTATTGTCTTTGGCCCTGTAAATATGAACCTTTGCGGTCTTTTCTTCATTGAACCAATGCCCCTCCAAAGGGTCGGCTTGCGCAATAGCAATTTTACCGATAAACGAGAAAAAAATGGTGATGAAGAACAGACGTAAAGAAAATAACCTAAGCATGGGTTTAAAATTTACCATGCTTTAAATTAATGAAAATTTGTGGTTAACGAAGCAGAACTATGTTAATATTTTTTACAAAATTAGTTTACTGCCTCTACGGAACCAGGGCCAGTGATACTCGTTGATACATTAGGCTTACCCTTATATTTTATATCGCCCGCACCGGTTATTGATGCATTTAAATCACCTAAGGCTGTTATCTGAATATCGCCCGCACCAGTTACAGAAGCTGCGGTAGAATGTGTTTGCAAACCATAGGCTTTAATATCACCCAGGCCTGTTATACGCAAATCAGCTTCATTGACATTGCCCGACTTTACACTTACATCGCCGGCACCTGAAAGCTTCGCAACAAATCTATTTGCATTTAAATTTTGAATGTTTACATCGCCGGTACCTGTAACATTTAGTTCAAAACTTTCGCCTGTAAGATTGCCATCTATATCGGCATCACCCGCACCGGTTATTGTTAATGCCCTAAGCTGAGGTATATTGATCTCGGCTATTATAGCTTCATCTGAACGGAAATGAAACAGTTTTTCGGTATATAACCGCAATACCCCATTCTTAACCTCGGTTTTCACCTCGTTTTGCAGGTTTTTTTGTGCCTTTATTTGCAGAAGAGGCGCGCCTGTATTATTAGCTATATGTATTTTAGCTTTCAGCGGCATGTCAATATCTACCGCATAAAATTCAGTTACGTTGCGTTCTACTGTTTCAACTGCACCTTCACCTCTTATTACTTTACGTTTGCAAGATGAGCATACAGCTACCAGCATTACTAGCCCAAGCAGGTAATAAACAGTTTTTTTCATATTGATGTAGTGTGAGTGATTAAATCTGCCCTTTATTATGACGCCACCAAATAAAGCCTACGGTACTTAAAATACCAAGAGGTAGCAACGCAAGATATAAGATACCGCCATTCAGTCCACGGGCGCTCTTTTCATCGAGCCCTGCTGCAGTTTTAGTACATACTGCACAGCCCTGCGCTTTTACCATCGCAGGTACCATCAGCATTACTACTACCAACACACGGAACAATATCTTTTTCATATCCTAAAATTAAGACAACCTTATCTACCAACCAAAAGCCTTATGTATAGTAAGGCGATATCATCAGGTAAACAATTACGCCTGTTATACTTACATATAACCACAACGGAAAGGTATACTTTGCCAGTTTCTTATGTTTACCGAATTCACCTGTCAAAGCGCGGTATGCCGTATACAAAATGAACGGGAGTATAATGGCTGCAAGAAATATATGTGTTATAAGAATAACGAAATACACATAACGAATACTACCCTCGCCACCATATTTTGTATCGCCTGATAAAAGGTGATGTGCTATATAGGAAATGAGGAATAATGCTGATAATATAATTGCTGTCATCATCAGCTTTTTATGACCTACATAATTTTTATTCTTTACCGCTATTAGCCCAGCTATTAATAATACAGAAACACAAGTATTAAGCACAGCATTTATTTGCGCAAATACATGAACATCAAATCCAAGATCTACTTCAAGCTTAACTTTCGATAGTATAGCCACTGCTGCAAATACCACAAAAGACACTGTGTATATCAGCAGTCTTGCATTTTTATCGTTTTTCTTAAGTACGGGAGATAACATCTTATTTGTTTTGTTTCTTTTGTCTCTTCTTTTCGATGGTCAGTAACACAATATCATCAGCACATTTTCTCAGGTCAACAGTATCAAGACCATTGTAATATCCTCTTATATACCTGTCCTGATCCAGCAATACCAATTTTTCAGTATGTACAAAATCATCTGCTCCACCATCGCCGGGCGTGGTGTATACCCTTAGTTCGTTACGTGCAAAATTGTAAATGTCTTTTTTAGCCCCGGTAAGGAACCACCAATGATCGTGATTGACACCGTGTTTATTAGCATATTCGCGAAGCGCCGGGAAAGTGTCTCTTTCAGGATTAACTGTTATAGAAATAAAATGCACGGCTGTATCCAGCGAACTCTCCATCTTGGGGTTGCGCCTGAAAGCCTTCTGCAACATACCCATATTAGCAGTAAGCTTAGGGCATATAGACGGGCAATTGGCAAAGAAAAAATCAATAACCAGTATTTTGCCTTTAAGGTCTTTGTTTAATGATACCTGTTTGCCAAACTGATTGATGAGGGTAATATCGTTTACCTGGTGAAAAATTGTATCAAAGTCCACCTTTCCATTTTCAGTAATAGTATCTACCTTATCTGCCACATAATACCCAGGAAGAAATATCTTATCCTTCGACATTATTTTGGCAATGAGATAAAAAGACAACGGTAGCAAAAATGCTACCGCTAATCCCATAAAAAACTTTTTGTTTGAATTCTTTTTCGTCATTCCTAATTGTTTAGCGTGCTATTTATTTCACGCCCGAAGTAGTATTCATGTGCAACCAGAAACCGCCATCGGCCAGGAATGCTATTATGAACCATATAAATAAAGTAAGCGGTATCAAAACTGTTATCAGGAAACTCTTCACCTCATCGCCAAGGTGCATGAATATAGCAACTATGTAGCCAGCCTTGAATAGTGTAAGCGCCATGAAGAAGAATACTACCAATGCCTTAGGCATATGGTGGCTAAAGAACATACCTATTATTACCTCAACAATTGTTACAGCCAATAGTATCCAGAACACTTTCCATATTCTGCCTATTTGCTTTTTACTTTCAGGTGAGGCTACATCGCTGTGATGTTGCATAACACCAGAATACAATTTTGATTGATCACCTTCGTACAGGTGCTGTATGTTATCGTTATGATGATGACTAGACATGTATAAATACGTTTGTTGTGAATTAAAGAATTTAAATAATTACAGCAGGTAGAAGCAAGTGAATACGAATACCCAAACCAGATCTACAAAGTGCCAGTAAAGGCCCACTTTTTCTACCATCTCGTAGTGGCCACGGCGTTCGTAAGTACCGTTTACAGTGTTTATCAGCACAAGTATATTGAAGATAACACCACTGGTAACGTGCGCACCATGGAAGCCCGTAATGGTAAAGAAATAGTTATAGAAATCGTGTGTAGCCTGTGCTCCATGTGCCGGCAATGCAGCTGCAATTTCGGGTTTGCTCATGTTGAAGAAGCCCTTTATGGCATCCAGCGGCGTGTTAGCATCGGTAAAAGAACCCCACCACGCACCCTGATGGTGTAAGTGTGTCCATTCCCATGCCTGGCAAGATAAGAAGGCAATACCACCAATAATTGTCCAAAGCAACCATTTGATGACACCGTTTTTATCACCATAATGGCCGGCATGTACTGCAAGTACCATTGTTACCGAACTCATGATCAGGATAAACGTCATCAAGCTCACGAATAATAATGGTAGGTTCATGTGCCCCATAAACGGGAATGCATGGAATACGTGGTTCGCATCGGGCCACACAGCGCTAAAGAAGCGGGTGGTACCGTATGAGATAAGAAATGCGCCGAATGTGAATGCATCCGAAAGAAGGAAAAACCACATCATCATCTTACCATAGCTCACGTTAAACGGTGAGCGTCCACCTCCCCATACTTTAGTCTCGGCTGTTGTAGCTGCAGCTTGTGCCATAATTAGTTTATAATATTTCGGTTAGTTGTGAATACGCGTGCGAATTTCGAAAGAATTTTATTGATTTGCCAGAAAGAACAAAAATAAATAAATCCACAATATATCAACGAAGTGCCAATAGCTGGCAACTACCTCTAAACCTGTAGCAGAATATATCTTTACTTTAGTTCTAAAAGCACGGAAAAATACAATTAAAAGTGCAACTATACCACCTGCAATGTGCAATAAGTGCAGGCCGGCAATAATAAACAGGAACGATTCGCTCGGGTTGCCGTCCACACGTATATTACTTGCATATAATTGCTTGAAACCCACCCATTGAAGCACCATAAAAGCGATACCGAGTACCAAAGTCGATGAAATAAGTAACCTGTACTTAGGCATTTCCCTGCGCTTGAAGGCCCTTACTCCTAGTATAATTGTAATGCTGCTTAAGATAATAGCTATTGTGGATACCCAGAATATTTGCGGAAGTTTGTAATAAACCCAGTTGCCCTGTGCGTGACGTACAATATATGCACTCGTCAACCCCGCAAACATCATAGTGATGCTACCCATAGCCAGCCACATGCTAAATTTATGTGGGTGTATCCTCTTTCTCTGTGCTTTATTTTCTATCGTCCCTTCCATTTTATTGAATATTATATTTTATCGAACAACAAAGCTAATAATACTACGGGCAGGTATATGAACGATGCGAACATCACTCTTTTTGCTGATTTATAATCGTTCTTTATATAAAAAGCTACTGAAGCTGCAAAATAGAGCAAGCCACAGGCAATACATATCCATACACCTATATTGCCGGTCATACGCACTATACCGGGTATCAAACCCATGGGTACCAAAATAATGCTATAGAACATGCACTGCATGCCTGTAAATCGTGAAGTACGCTCTTGTGAAGGCAACATACTGATACCGGCCTTCTTGTACTCATCGTACCCAACCCAACCTATAGCCCAATAGTGTGGAAACTGCCAGAAAAACTGGAACAGGAATAATATCCACCCACCCAGGCCAAGGCTGCCTGTTGCAGCTACCCAACCTAGCAAAGGGGGCATTGCGCCCGGTATAGCGCCAATAAGCACCGCTATTGGGTGCACCCTTTTCATTGGGGTGTAGGCAAAACCGTATAATAATAATGAAATTAAACTTAGGAAGCCCGTAAGTGGGTTGAAGATATAACCCAGCATTAGTACACCCGTAAGCCCCGCCACTATTGCCACTACCCAACCTTCGGCTACGCTCAGGCGGCCATCGGGTATAGGCCTGTACATAGTGCGTTGCATCAGTTTGTCACCTTCGCGTTCCAGTATCTGGTTAATAGTATTAGCGCCACCTGTTACCAATATGCCACCAATAAACAGTGTGATCACCTTGTCCCATTCAAAAGCAATTCCCGGTGCCAGCAAATAGCCTACTACGCTCGAGAAAACAACCATGAAGCTAAGGTTAGGCTTCAACAACTGGGCATAGTCTTTGAAACGTGCCAGCAATAATATTTGCTTTTTAGCCTTTATGGGCGCCTCTTGCAACATGCTTCAGAAAAGATTATTAAAAAATTAGCGCAAAGGTAATAAAAACTAAGCTAAAGGCATAGCAGGTAGCCGGTTTATTCTTAGCTGTAAAGTGACGCAGCAATGACCGCTACCGATAACAGATAATTTATTTTTACCATCTAAACCACTTACCTATGTCAGTAACTAAACATTTCTTATGCCTATTAGCTCTGGGCACCATAGCAATACAAGCTTCTGCACAGTGGAGCACCTTTACCACCGGCCAGACGGATGGGTATATTATGGATTTCACCCGGTACAATAATGATATATATGCATGCGGCTCTATTACCAAGATCGGAGGTACAACCGTTCATAGCGTAGCTAAGTGGGACGGAGCACAATGGCAACCCGCAGGCAATAGTTTTACCGAATGGGTACATAGGCTAGAATCTATCGGTACCGACTTGTATGCTATGCCATACAATACAACAACCGATAGCAACCATATATACAAATGGGATGGTAGTCAATGGCAGAAAGAGGCTAAAGGCTTTTATCTGACTACTACTAACCTCGGCATGTACCATTCATCTAGCCTATATGATGCCATTGAATATAATGGACAGTTAGTAGTGAGTGGTGAATTTGATGTGGCGGGTGGTAAACCCATAAAAGGCATTGCAAGCTGGGACGGTACAAACTGGAATGCATTAGGGACAGGCCTTGAAGACCCGATAACTGGACTAAACATATATCCGCACAAAATGTTCATTTATAACAACAACCTTTATGTAGTCGGTAATTTCAAAAAAGCGGGAGGAGTAACTGTGAACGGGATAGCCTATTGGGATGGAACACAATGGCAAGCTATGGGCAATGGGTTTAACAGCCCCGTATATGGCATTGAAGAATACAAAGGCTCCTTGTATGTATGTGGTGAGTTCACAAAATCGGGCACTGACGATCTGTACAGTATAGCTAAATGGGACGGCACTAAATGGGTAAATGCAGGAATTAGCCTGACAACAGACATACCAGGTTATAAAGCCTTCGGACATACGCTAAAAAACATTGGCGACCTTTTGTACGTAGCCGGCGGCTTTGATAAATGTGTAGATGGAAACAGCCAGTTGATGGCAGGGAATAATGTACTGGAATATGATGGTAACTTTTGGTACGATATGGATGGGGGAACCAGTAGCGATGCTGAAGGTATAATTGATTACAATGGACAAATACTATTTGGTGGAGGGTTTGATAAAGCGGGTACAATATCAGTAAACAATATGGCACTATGGCATTCAACACTGCATGTACCTAATACCATTACTAAAAGCAACATCACTTTCTACCCTAATCCTGTTAGCGACCATATAAATCTTTCAATTGAAAATCCGGGAGAGATATCAACCATCGCAATTATAACTATTAATGGACAAGAGGTGTTTGCTACCAAAAATATAAACAGGGAAACAGTTATCAATACCAGTAAACTGACACCAGGCAATTATTTCATCAGGTTGACTGATATGCGAGGCGGGGTAGCTACGTACGCTTTCATCAGGCAGTAAATTAAATCGCAGGCACGCCCTCATAATGTTCTTGTAGTTCTGCCAGTATTATATCCAGTTCTTGAAGGCTTTCGGTAGTTACAAGACGGGTGCGGAATTCTTTAATATTGGGCAAACCTTTAAGATAGTTGGCATAGTGGCGGCGCATTTCTAAAATGCCCAGCTTCTCACCTTTCCATTGTACAGAACCGTATAAGTGCTTTTTACAGGCATCTATACGTTCTGTAAGTGTTGGCGGGATCATTATTTCACCTGTTTTCAGGAAGTGTTTTATTTCCCTGAATATCCAGGGGTAGCCAATGGCAGCACGTCCTATCATGATACCATCCACATCATAGCGGTTCTTGTATTCAAGTGCTTTTTGAGGGGTATCTATATCGCCATTTCCAAATATGGGTATCTTGATCCTGGGATTATTCTTCACTTTCGATATAAGCGTCCAATCAGCCTCACCTTTATACATTTGTACACGTGTACGGCCATGTATAGTGAGCGCCTGTATACCTATATCCTGAAGCCTTTCAGCTACTTCTTCAATATTTTTCGAATTATCGTCCCAGCCGAGGCGTGTTTTAACTGTTACCGGCAGGCTGGTAGCATTTACTACGGCTTTCGTAAGCCTCACCATCAGGTCAATATCTTTCAAAACACCTGCACCCGCGCCTTTACACACCACCTTTTTTACCGGGCAACCAAAGTTAATATCCAGCAGATCAGGATTGGTAGCATCAACTATTCTTGCCGACATGGCCATAGCTTCCTCATCGCCACCAAATATCTGTATGCCTATAGGCTTTTCATAATCGAATATATCCAGCTTTTGCCTGCTTTTTATAGCGTCCCGTATCAACCCTTCCGATGAAATGAATTCAGTGTACATCAGGTCGGCGCCATGCTCTTTGCACACAGCCCTGAATGGCGGATCGCTCACATCTTCCATTGGCGCCAGCAATAACGGGAAATCGCCTAATTCTATTTTACCTATCCTCGCCATATTATAAGGTTCGCAAAGGTACGAAGGATAAATGTGTTTACGTCTTATAGATGAAAACTATCATTTATATTATTTATTTCTGTTGAAAAAATAAACCAACCCTACACAATATGCATTAACTTTGCGGGCTCTTGTTTAATCCCTAACCAACAGGAACCTGTGGGTAAAAATATGAACAAGGCCTCCGTGGCCGGCTTGCTTATCGCTCTTGGTATTATCTATGGCGACATCGGTACATCCCCACTCTACGTTTTCAATGCAATTTGCAACGGAAGAGTTATTAGTGAACTACTTATTATAGGCGGTTTATCCTGTATTATATGGACGCTCACTTTACAAACTACTATTAAATATGTATCGCTTACACTAAAGGCCGATAACCGGGGTGAAGGGGGTATATTCTCTCTATTTGCCTTGGTAAGGCGGCATGGCAAGTGGACTGTATTCCCTGCAATGATAGGCGGTGCAGCGTTATTGGCCGATGGTATGATAACCCCGCCTATCTCAGTCACTTCAGCTATTGAAGGGCTTAGAAATATCCCTGCATTTACCGATATCACCGATACCAGTATCATGTATATCGTTATTGCTATCCTCACGGCCCTATTCCTATCGCAGCAATTTGGTACAGCTTCTATTGGCAAAGCCTTTGGGCCTATCATGCTTATATGGTTTGCAATGCTGGCAGTATTGGGCCTATTACATATAAGTGATGACTGGGGCGTTTTTAAGGCCTTTAACCCATATTATGCAATTAAGTTATTAACTGTTTATCCAAAAGGATTCTGGCTGTTGGGCGCAGTATTTCTCTGCACTACGGGTGCAGAAGCCCTTTATTCCGACCTGGGCCACTGTGGTCGCGGCAACATACGTGTGTCATGGATATTTGTAAAAGCCTGTCTTGTACTCAACTATTTGGGGCAGGGCGCATGGTTGCTTACGCATAAAGGCATGTTGTGGAGCTCAGCCAAAGCCAACCCGTTTTATGAATTAATGCCTCAATGGTTTGTACTTATAGGTATTGTTATA
>CAMLFX010000096.1 GCA_946479435.1 uncultured Sphingobacteriales bacterium
AATGGTTGAAAAACCTGAGCCACGTACGCTTTGGCCGTATGGACAAACGTTTCAGTGAAAATCAAAATACTTCTATACTTGCCACTGTTGAAAGCTTAACAGGTAAACAAGTAACAGATATCGAACGTCGTCAGATATTACATGGCCCAGATGAAGTTGATTTGGTTTACTCTGGTCTGGAAGATACAATGATAGGTTCCTATCATGAGATACGCGAATCAATGCTGTCACTAAACATGACAGATATGCGTACTGCGGCTTTTGTAGTTGCTATCAACAAAGTTGGTGTTGCTTACGAAGAGCTGGGTATTTTCCCATAGCAGATATAATACTAATAAACTAACAAGGGCTATCATTTCGATAGCCCTTGTTAGTTTATTAAAACGAATTAGGGCCTTGTTTGGGTCTTGGTTTCTGTTTGAACTTGTTATTCCTGTTTTTGTGAAAACCACCTGATATTGCCCCCGGCCTTTTAACCACTTGTTTGTTTTTGGGTAAATTGATGATCACTCTGCCCGATTCACTTGAAGGGAACGGGTGTGTATCAACCACCGGTATAGGGAAACCCAATAGTTTTTGAATGTCTTTTAGCTCGCTTAGCTCTTCAGCATCGCAAAAAGAAAGCGATATGCCACTGGCTCCCGCACGCGCAGTACGGCCTATGCGATGCACGTATGTTTCAGGTATATTAGGCAGATCGAAATTAATAACATGCGATATGGCATCTACATCAATACCTCTTGCTGCAATATCAGTAGCAACTAATACAGGAGTTTCTCCCGATTTAAAGTTACTCAAAGCACGTTGCCTCGCATTTTGAGATTTATTACCGTGTATTGCTTCCGCTTTTATGCCATCTTTATGCAGGTCTTTTACTACTTTGTCTGCACCATGTTTGGTACGCGTAAAAACAATAGCACTGGTTACTTCTTTGCCTTTCAGTAAATAGGCCAGCAGTTTCTTTTTATCTTTTTTATCTACATAGTATAAAGATTGGTCAATCTTTTCTGCTGTAGATGAAACAGGTGTCACTTCAACTTTTTCAGGTTTATGTAATATTGTATTAGCCAGCTTTTGTATTTCAGCAGGCATGGTAGCCGAGAAAAACAAAGTTTGCCTTTGGGTGGGCAACATCGCAACCACTTTCTTTACATCATGTATAAATCCCATATCCAGCATCCGGTCAGCTTCATCCAATACAAACAGATTAATGTCTTTCAGGTTGATGTGTTTTTGTTGTATCAGGTCAAGTAGTCTACCGGGTGTAGCTATTAAAATATCAGTGCCATTTTTCAATGCTTGTACCTGCGATCCTTGTGGTACGCCACCAAATATTACCAGCGATTTTAAGCGTAGGTTTTTACCATAGTTCTTAAAGCTTTCATCTATCTGTATAGCTAATTCGCGTGTTGGGGTAAGTACCAGGGCTTTAATGCTTCTATTGTAGGCTTTGTTTTCTGCTTGTTGTTGTGTAAGCAGTTGTAATACAGGCAATGCAAAGGCTGCTGTTTTACCTGTGCCTGTTTGAGCACAGCCTAAAAGGTCTTTCTTTTTCAGCACTATCGGTATAGCTTCTTGCTGTATCGGGGTGGGATGTGTATATCCTTCTGTCTCTAATGCCTCCAACAATGGGGCTATCAGGTTTAATTCTTTAAATGTCATTTAGTATATAATAAAATTACCGGGGCCGGTCTACATTTTAGGCGGGAACTCAATAATTGCTGTGCAAAGATACTGGTTTTTATTTATGTGATGTTTGTCTCACCCCTTCGGGGTTATGATAGTAAATAATATTATAACTATGTTCGCCTCTTCATTATGAAAAATATCGTTCTATTATTGGCACTCACATGCTCACTACTTGTAGCCAATGCACAAAGCAAATCAGCAAAACCATTAACTATTGGCGTAACCGATAAAATTGTTTCGAAAGAACTTTCTGAAACACGCCTGTTAAATATCTATCTGCCCGATAGCTACGCTAATAACGATACAGCCCCATATCCGGTTATCTATTTACTGGATGGCTCTACTAACGAAGACTTCCTGCACATTATGGGCCTGGTACAATACCTTACCATGATAGGTGCTATGCCTGAAACAGTTGTTGTGGGTATAGCCAATGTAGATCGTAGAAGGGATTTTACATTTCCCACCCAAGTAGAAGAGGATAAAAAGTTAGTGCCTGTTTCTGGCGGGGCTACAAAGTTTATATCCTTCGTAGAGAAGGAACTGAAACCATACGTAGAGCGCACTTATAAGGTGAGTAAACAAAGTACACTAATTGGGCAGTCGTTGGGCGGACTGATGGCTACGCAGCTATTGTTCAGCAAGCCGGAATTGTTCAACAATTATATAATTGTGAGTCCCAGTCTGTGGTGGAACAACGAATCTCTCTTGCAACAAACAAAGTTGTTAAAAGATAAGTCTTATGCGGACACTAAAGTGTATGTAGCAGCGGGCGAAGAGGGCGAGAGGATGATAGATGACGCAAAAAGGCTAAACAATATTTTACAACAGAATATGATAAACTCCAGCTTCCATTTCATGCCTGCTGAAACACACCTTACAATATTGCATAACTGTATTTACAACGCTCTTCAGGAAATTAACAAAGTAAAATAGCTTCTGCTTTCGGATACTGGAGATTAGCTGTTATTTTTGTTACAAATAGGTACTGATGAACGGTAATGCAATTGTTTCTTTAAGAAATGCCAATATATACCAGGGTAAAAGCGAGATATTACACAATGTAAATCTTGAAATAGGTAAGGGCGAGTTTGTTTACCTGATAGGTAAAACAGGTACAGGTAAATCCAGCCTGTTGAAGACATTATATGGCGACCTTTATTTAAAAGAAGGAGATGGTGAAGTTGTGGGATTCGATTTGAAAAAATTAAAGTGGCAAAATATACCGCAACTAAGACGTAATCTTGGCATTATATTCCAGGATTTTCGTCTGCTTACAGATAGGAATGTGCATGACAACCTTGAATTTGTTTTAAAAGCTACGGGTTGGACTGATAAAATAAAGATCAAAGAAAAAATAGAAAACGTTCTTTCTAAAGTAGGTCTGCGCGAGAAAGGTTTCAAAATGCCTTACGAAATGTCGGGTGGCGAACAGCAGCGGGTAGATATAGCACGTGCATTGCTCAACAACCCTAAGCTAATAGTTGCTGATGAACCTACCGGCAACCTGGACCCGGAAACTACCGATGAAATAATGCAGATACTACTCAATATATGTAAAGATTACCATGCTGCCGTTATTATGGCTACTCACGATTACTCTATCATTCAAAAGAACCCTGCAAGGGTAGTACGTATTGAAAGTAATACTGTGAAGGAAATTTCAGCAGTAGGTTTAGTATAACTAATATCCCCTCGCGGCTTTAAATAGGTGCTTTGCTAAGCTGTAAGGGTACAGTATTGGAAGTAGCAATATGTACAGCGGGTTAAGCTTACCCAGGCGACGGAATGCCCTCAATTCCCCTTTTCGCATTTTCCATTTATCGGCACTAAGGCCTCCGGTGCTAAGTACCGGCCTGTTTATTTGCGTCAGGGGTATGTTGATGAAGAATACATGGTTTTTATGGGCAATACGCAGCCACATGTCATAATCTTCCATGTGGTGCATGGTTGGTTCAAAACGGTATTTATTGTTATTGCGCATAATGGCGCAAGGAGTGGCTATGGGGTTGCCCTGTAACAGCTTTACAAATGGTAGACGGTAGAGTGTACCCGACTCCGGTAGCGTTATGGAATTAATATTTTCCAGTGTATAAGGATGGTATAATAGTGCAATGGGAATATTTACAGACGATAATATAGACGCAACTATCTCCAGCTTCTTAGGGTGCCATACATCATCAGCATCCAGAAAAGCTATATAGTCGCCGGTAGCAGCATCCAGGCCTTTGTTACGTGCGGTCGATGCCCCGTTATTATGTAGCAGTTGAATGTTTTTTATTTGATCGCCGTAAGTAGCAAGTATAGCAGGTGTTTCATCAGTACTAAAATCATCAACTACAATTATTTCGTAGGCCGGATGGCTTTGGGCCAAGCAACTATCGAGCGTGCGCCTGATAGTTGAAGCCGCATTGTAGGCGGGTATCACTACGCTAAACTTAATATGCTCACTCATCCTTAAACAATGTTTTATATACGCCTAATAGTCTTTTCTCTTCTTCCTGCCAGCAATACACCTCGCGCGCGCGCATACAGTTAGCCTGCAGTTCATTATAATATTTCTCATCCTGCAACATTTTATTCAGTGCCGCAGCAATATTTAGCGGAGTTATAGTATCCAGCAGGTTAGCTATTTCAAAATGACTGTTTATGTTTTCATATTCGGGATATTTTGCGCAAAGCTGAGGTACACCATGGTGCATATAATCGAAAAAACGATTGGCTAAAGACAATTCATTGCTTAAGCTGGTAGCAACGAATAAGGTAATGCCAATGTATGCTTTCGCAGTATATTGGGGTAATTCTGCAGGCGGTACATATCCTTTAAATATGACCTTGTCCTGGAGACCCAGCTCTTGTACCAATACTTGGGCTTCTTCAAAATAATTGCCTTCTCCGCATATAATAAGTTGTGCCGGTACGTGCTGCATAGCAGGTATTAGTTGCTCAAAACAGCGTCCTTTATTTACTGCGCCCTGGTATAAAATATACTTATTCTTTTTCTCTGGTATAGTAAAAGGTTTTAGTACAGTGGCGTTACGTACTATGGCATATTCTACGCCATACATCCGCCTGTACTCATCTACATAGCTTTGGTTTACCGTATAGCCAAAACGAAAGTGCGGCACGGTGTGCCTTTCAATGGCATACCACATCTTTTGTATGTTGGGTCGCGATACTACTTCTTCTATTTCACAAAATAATTCGTGTGCATCATACACCCTGTATATACCTCTTATTACCGATGCATAATAAACGGGCAATATTGTATCAAGGTCAATAGCACATACAGCATCCATCTTAATAAAAAATAGACGGAACAGCAATTTTAAATTATAGGTAAAGTAAAACAACTTACCTGTATCTATTCGTTGTTTGATGCGCACTTGTTTGTATGGGCGCTCTATTAGTTTTTTGCTATTGGGGCGCTCCCTGCCAATAAGTGTAACCTTATAGCCCGCATTGTGCAGCGACGTACAGATACGTATCATACGCTGATCATAATTTGGGTCAGAGGTTACAGTAAGTACAATATGTTTGGGGCGGTTCATGGGTGCTTCGTAAAATATACTTTTTCTCCGTTGATGATAGTATAGGGTGGCTCAAAGCCTGGCATGGATGTAGCGCGGATATGCCGCTCAATTTTTTCTTTATCCCAGTTGAGGTCTATCTGCTTTATATCGGTCATCTCATTTCTGAAATGTAGTGAGGTACCATATTTATCTGTCAAAGAAGCTTGGGATGCCGACGTATATCTACCATTAATAACATCAGCCAACGTTTCCTTAAACAATGCTAAAGATGCATCGTAAGTAAGCTGGTACAACTCATTTACCCAGCTGCCTTCTGGTATGGCAAATCTTTTTTGAAACAAAATATCGCCGTGATCTATACGTGCATCTATCTGGTGTATGGTAGTACCAAATTCTTTTTTGTCATCCAGTATAGCAAAAGAGAATTGGTTACTGCCTCTGTATTCAGGTAAAGGTGCCATATGCAGGTTTACTGCGATTTGGCTGGCTTTATCTATATGCTGTTGCTTTAGTATCTGGTGGTATTGAACCGAATATATTACATCTGCTTCTGGCATATTATCCGGGGCTTCATATATCGGTATGTTATATTGTATGGCAAGCGCCGAAAGGTCACTTTTGCCTTCAAATTCTTTTCTCGCTTGTGTCAACAGCCCGGCAATCTCAATATTAAGATTATCCTTTTCCGCTATCAGGTAGCTGAAGCATTCATAGCCAATAGGCTTTGAACCGAGGAAAATGATCTTTTTTCGCATTAAGGCGTAAAAATAAGCGTTTTAATCTTGCGTTTTATTTTTGTAACTCGCAGCCAATGAGCAATAAGCGTATTCTCATACTTACCAACCGCGTGCCACATCCATTAAACGATGGTGGCAACCTGGCTATGCATGCCTTGGTACAAGGGTACCACAATGCAGGCTGGCAGGTGTATCTGTTGGCAATGAATACCTCGCGTCATTTTTTAACTGAGGCTACACTTGGCAATATCTATAACAATATTCATAAGTTTGAAACAGTCTATGTCAATAATGATGTGAAGATATTGCCAACATTTGCAAATTTTCTATTCAGCAAGCAGCCTAATCATGCTGTAAGGTTTAATAGTAAGGCGTATGCTCAGGCTCTTTCAAAAGCTATAACGGCTTTTCAACCCGATGTGGTACACGTAGAAAGCGTTTTTCTTACGGGTTATATACCTCTGGTAAAAAAGCTAACCAACGCAACTACAGTGCTGCGTATGCACAATGTTGAATACCAGGTATGGCAACGATTGGCTTCAGCTACAGGCAATATAATAAAGTGTACTTATCTGAACGATCTTGCTAACCGCATACGTAAATATGAGCTTGCTGCCTGGCGACAGTATGATCTTCTGCTACCTATTACAGAAGCGGATGCTGTAGTAGTACAGCAGGCTTTACCTGGGGCAAAATTGCTGGTAGTGCCCTTTGGTATTGATATAAGCAGGCAACAGCAGAATAGTGAGGAAGGGTGGGAGGCATACCATATAGGTGCTATGGATTGGTTACCCAATACTGAGGCCATTAAATGGTTTTTGTTAGAGGCATGGCCACTAATTCACAAAAAGCATCCGGCTTTTACATTCAGTTTTGCGGGTCGTAATATGCCCGGTGAATTTTATCAAATGAATGTGCTTGGTGCAGTATGTTATGGCGAAGTGGCCGATGCACAGGCATTTATCGCCCACAAAAAAATATTAGTGGTGCCACTACATTCAGGTGGTGGTATCAGGGTAAAAATATTAGAAGCGATGGCAGCAGGCAAAGTAGTGATAAGTACCACTATAGGTATGCAAGGTATAGATGCGGTGCCTGACAAGCATTTTATTCAGGCAAATACAGCTACCGAGTTCTCTGTTGCTATCGATTGGGTATTATCCAACAAAGAGCAGGCTATAAATATCGGGCAGCAGGCAATGCGCTTAATAAAGGAAAAGTATGATGCAAGGAACATACAGTCGCAGCTAATTAACTGGTTATTGGCCAATATATAAGCGTATTTTCCTTTTTTATCAGCATTTATAACCGTTGCATCGCTTTTAATTATACTACCATACCCATAATAGCGCAAAATGGTAGTAAATTTGCATTTTCAGTACATAGATATGTTGGATACTATAGAAGCAGCGTTGGAAGACCTGAGACAAGGAAAATTGTTAATAGTTGTTGACGATGAAGACCGCGAGAATGAGGGCGATTTCGTTACAGCCGCACGGAATGTAACTCCTGAGATCATCAATTTCATGTCGAAACATGGCAGGGGGCTTATCTGTGCACCACTTACTGAACAGCGTTGTAATGAGCTTAAGCTGAACCTGATGGTTCAGGATAATACAGTGTTACACCAAACTCCCTTTACTGTTTCTGTCGATTTGATAGGCCACGGCTGTACTACTGGTATCTCTGCTCAGGACAGAGCGAAAACAGTACAGGCACTTATAGCCGCCGATACCAAACCTGAAGATTTAGGCAGGCCGGGACATATATTTCCCCTTAGGGCCAGGAACGAGGGTGTTTTACGCAGATCGGGCCATACAGAAGCTACGGTAGATCTTGCCCGTCTTGCCGGTTTTGAACCTGCTGGCGTGCTGGTTGAGATAATGAATGATGACGGTACCATGGCACGTCTGCCTGAACTGAAGGAGATAGCTAAGAAATTTGATCTTAAGATCATTTCAATAAAAGACCTGATCGCATACCGTTTGCGTATGGAAAGCCTGATAGAAGAGGAAGTGCGTGTGCAAATGCCTACCAAACACGGTGATTTCGAATTGATAGCCTTCAGGCAAACAAACACTGGCGAGCAGCACCTCGCATTGAGGAAAGGCAATTGGGAAAAGGACGAACCTGTATTGGTTCGTGTACATAGTTCCTGCTTTACTGGCGACATCTTACATTCTTTGCGTTGCGATTGTGGCGAACAACTGCAAAGTGCAATGGAAATGGTGGAAGCAGAAGGCAAGGGTGTAATAGTTTATATGAACCAGGAAGGTAGAGGCATTGGTTTATTGAATAAACTAAAGGCATACAAACTACAGGAAGAAGGTAAAGATACCGTTGAAGCAAACCTTGCATTGGGCTTTAAGAATGATCAGCGCGACTATGGCGTTGGTGCGCAGATACTCAGGCATCTCGGTGTTTCTAAAATACGTCTTATGACCAATAACCCACGCAAACGTGCAGGCTTATCTGGCTACGGGCTGGAGATAGTAGAAAATGTACCTATCGAAATAAAGCCTAATCCGCACAATGAGTTTTATCTTCAAACAAAACGCGATAAATTAGGCCACGAAATATTAAAATAGTTCAAAGGCCAATTGTTTTGAAGATACTCTTTTTTGCCAACCGCATTCCTTACCCGCCATATCGTGGCGATAAGCTAAAGATCTACAACCTTGCTAAAAGGTTGCAGCATCATGAGTTACATTTGCTCACGTTTGCGCAAACAAAAGAAGAGTTTCAGTATAAAGCGGAACTTGAAAAAATATTCAAAAAAGTTCACCTGATTTACTTGCCCAAACTGAAGTCGGCACTTAATTGCATTCCCGGCTTATGGAAAGATGTACCATTGCAGGTACTGTATTTCGAATCGGCTGAAATGCGCGCAAAACTGGATGAAGTTTTAGCTGCCGATAAGTTCGATGCAATACATGTGCAGCATCTCAGAATGTCGCCCTACTTATCTAAAAAAAGTTCCCTGCCACGCATACTCGATATGCCTGATGCATTTTCTCTTTATTGGCAAAGGCGTAAGGTCATGCAAGCCAATCCTGTAAAAAAATTGTTCGAGCATATAGAACAGCAGCGTGTAAAGCGCTATGAACATAAAATGTTGCAGCGGTATAATATGTCACTGGTTTGCTCACAGGAAGACCTTGAATATTTACAACAAACACATAAGGTTGGCGATATAAGGTTGTTGCCTAATGGGGTTGACCTGGAAACATTTTCCGCCGGTAATCATGATTATTCTCATAATCACACATTGCTGTTTACCGGCAATATGGATTATGCACCCAATATAGATGGTGTTACTTATTTTGTAAAGGAGGTATTGCCACTGATACATAATAAATACCCCAATCTTCAATTTGTTATTGCAGGGCAACGTCCTGTAAAAAAGGTGCAAGACCTTGCCGGCGACAAAGTAAAGGTTACAGGTTTTATAAGAGATCTTGCGGCTGTATATAATGAGGCTAGCATAGTAGTGGCACCTTTGCGTTTTGGTGCCGGTACACAGAATAAGGTACTGGAAGCGATGGCAATGGGTGTTCCTGTTGTATGCTCCAATATAGGATTTAAAGGTCTGGGCATAGAGAGTGGTGAAGGTGCAATTATGCAAACTGACCCGTCTGCGTTTGCTCAAAGTGTCGTCAGCCTGTTAGGTTCAGAAGACATGCGCCGCGCAGTGGGTGAAAAAGGTGTAGCTGTAATGCGTAGCCGTTTTGGCTGGGATGCTATTGCTCATCAACTGGAAAATTACCTGAAAGAAATTGCTAAACAGTAATTACCAGGTACCGCCGGTACGTTGGGATGCAGTGTCAACCGGTTGCGATAAACGTTGCTGCTCTTCCAAAAGCTTTTTACGTGCATACCGCTCTCCGTGAAAGAATTCCTCAAAGTTATCGAACGATTTTCGCCAGGATATACCTACGCCGCCACGGTTCAGGTTTTTTTCACCAATTACATCGTAACTACTAGTGCGGAATATGTAGCCGCGTACATTTCCACCTTCACGAAATAAATATTGCATCCTGAAGTCGCCAACGGGATTGAAGTTACTGGTTTTATTAGATGCTGAAGTGGGTCTGCCCCAGTCATAAGCGCTACCCAGTTCTATAGTCAACCTATCGTTGAAATAATTTTTAGTAAAGCCGAAGGTTAACTCATTGCGAAGATTGTCTTGCAAACCTGTTCCTGCACTATTTGTGTTATAGTAATTATATGCTTTATATTTCAGGTCGAATGATAGGTTTTGATCTCCGGTTATTTTACTTACAATATTTGTCAATTGCGAAGATGCAGTGCCTGAAAGTATCTCGCTTATGTTACTTATGGCGCCGGCTGTAGCACTGCCTGTATTATCGCCGCCAGTGCCGTTTTCAGGTATAAAGCTACCTATCAGCAACAGCCCTGCTACCTGGTTGAATAATAATTTAGGATCCTGATTGTAACTCTCAAGTTTTGCGTATGCCAGTGTACCTGCCGCACGTTTATCTGGCAGGTCAAGTTTAAAGCTTAGCTTAGGTTCTTCAAGCGATCCGTTCATGTACAATAGTACATTTACATTTTGTGGCGCTTTAGTTTCGCGCGCTTCCTTTTGATCGTATTCAATAACGGTACGCTCCTGTGCATTAAGCAGGTCGTACAAACGTGTTCTTGTAGTGTACACACCTTGCACGTTCATTTCTGTTTGGCTTATTAAGCCATTAAAGTTGATACGGCTCCCGGCATTCAAATCAAATTTCCTTTTAAAGAAAAGTTGCTTCAAAGTAAATGTATAGTCTCCATGTGTTATTTCATATACGCCGTACATACGTATATCGTTGCCAAGCGGTATTTCCATATTCAGGTTACCTGTGCCTGTTGCATTAATAGCGTCGCCTGTAGATGGGTCGAGTACAAGGGTTATTTCCGCCAGTTCATTTAGTATGGCATCGATATTTATATACAGTTTATTCTTACTTTTTTTCTTCACCACCGCTTGCGAATCCGCTGCATTGGTTTTAAACGAAACATAGCTGTAATTAGTGCTTACAGATGGCCCGCCAATAGGTATGAATAGGTGCGATTTGTCAGCAGGCCGTGCGCTCGATATGCGGATACGTATATCATCAACCGGCCCGCGTACCGATAAGTTACGGAAGCCTACTATCAGATTGCCATAGAAAGTCTCATTTTCATTTTCTTTAAGATTCAGTACCTGGAATTTCGACGACCCTACATTGAAGTTTAGCTCCAGGTTTTTAAACCTGTCGTGTGTTATTTTGCCCGCAAGTATAGCGTTGTTTTTGTAAATGTCTTGTAGGGTTATATTGCCAAAGTTTATTTCCTGGTTATTCAGCGTAATAGTAGCAGGGCTCATATTGTACTCTGTACCTAAGAAGTCAATTTTAGCATGCGCATTATCCATTTTTACACTGCCGTCCACATCAGGTTCACTTGCAACACCTTTAATGTGTACTGTACCTTGCAACGTACCGCTCAGGTTACTTGCATAACCTTTTACAA
>CAMLFX010000097.1 GCA_946479435.1 uncultured Sphingobacteriales bacterium
ATGAGAAAGATTGTGGCTTATGTTTTCAGCATCGCCAATAAATGCATAGTGCGTCATTTGCTTTACGGCAGCTTCTTCGTATTCGCTCCAAAGCCCCTCCATACTATCCACAGGTGGTTGTAAAGGCCTGCGCTTGCCTGTTATTATGCCCGTAGCCAGCATGTAGTACGATGTCGCTAACCTTTCCGCCTCCGCGTTTGTGTCGGCCGCTATTACGTTTACACAGGCCATTACGTAAGGCTCGCTCAGGTATTGCGACGGGCGGAAATGCTTCCTGTATATATCGATAGCGGTTAAAAACTGCGTGGGTGCAAAGTGGCTGGCAAATGCATAAGGCAAGCCAAACAAGGCCGCCAGTTGTGCGCTATCGGTGCTGGAGCCCAATATCCATATCGGCACATCCAAACCCTCGCCCGGTATGGCACGTACTTTTGCTGTTTTATTATCGGCAGAAAAGTAGTGTTGCAAGGCTATGATGTCATCAGGAAAATCCTGCGCGGTTTCCATGCGGTTGCGGCGTAGTGCTGCGGCTGTAGTCTGGTCGGTACCGGGTGCGCGGCCAAGGCCCAGGTCTATACGGCCGGGGTACAGCGATGCCAGCGTACCAAACTGCTCGGCCACAACCAGCGGTGCGTGGTTGGGCAGCATAATGCCCCCACTGCCTACACGCATGGTTTTGGTGCCGCCGGCTATATAGCCTATCAGCACTGCGGTAGCGCTGCTGGCCACGCTCTCCATATTGTGGTGCTCGGCCAGCCAATAGCGGTTGTAGCCCAGTGCCTCTACGCTTTGCGCCAGCTTCAGGCTGTTCTTAAAAGTAGTAGCTGCGGTATTGCCCTCGGTAATAGGGGCGAGGTCGAGTACGGAAAGTGGTATATCCTGAAGTCTTTTGCCTGCCATGTTTGATCTTATATTATTAGCGTAGCGAAGTTCAGTAAAGAATAGATAGCGGGAGATAGAGAATAATGAACAGTGAATAGAGAACAGTGAATAGAGTACAGTGACAAGTGAATGACATATCTGGAATATTTTACTTTTAAAAGACAATGAATATTCTTTATATAACACTTGTCGGTATAGCTTTACTGCACTAAACAAACATACTATGCAAAACAAACTACTACCTACCATGCTGCTGCTGCTGGGTGCAGCCATGCAAAGCGATGCGCAAATAGTGGTGAATGGTATTACCGAAAAGATACTGGATATACGCCCCGGTACTGCTGAGGGTGGTGTGCCGATGTATTTATACAACTTCAACAACCATATTTACTTCAGCGCGGTAACCAACGCAACGGGCCGCGAGCTATGGCAAACCGATGGCACGGCAACGGGAACAGCCATGCTGAAAGATATAAATGCCGGCAGCATAAACTCCGACCCTATGTTCTTTAAACCAATGGGCGGTAAGCTATACTTCTTTGCCAACGGCCTTTGGGAAACCGATGGTACTATAAGTGGTACACAGCAGGTAAAAAATGTAGGCACTTTTTACAACCTGTTTCCATACAATTCATCGTTTTTGTTTGGGGGATACGGCACCAATGGCAATGAGCTGTGGATAAGCGATGGTACCAATGCCGGCACACAAGAACTGATAGACCTGAACCCCGGTATTTCCGACGGGTATCCTACAAGCCTTACCAGCCTTGGCAGCAATGTGGTGTTTGCAGCTTTTGGCGATGCAACTATGGCAACCTATACACCATGGATAACAGATGGCACTGCTTCAGGCACCCAGCAACTATCTACCGTGAATGTATATGCAGACGCGCCCAACGAATACGATAAGAATGGTAAGGAGGGGAGCGACTTTTGCGAATATAACGGAGAGGTGTATTTCGGGGGCAGCGATGGGGTAACAGGCTTTGAATTATGGAAGACGGATGGTACGCCATCGGGTACTGTAATGGTGAAAGATATAACAACGACACCCGGTGGCTCTTTACCGCAATGGTTCAGGGTGTATAGCGGGAAACTCTATTTTTCGGTAGATATAGGCGACCCTGCAGTAGATGGGTTGTGGGTAACAAGCGGTACGGATGCAAGCACCGTGCGGTTGAAAGCGGGCATCAGGATGGGTGACGGAGAAGTGGCAGAATATGCTGAAATAAATGGCACCCTCTACTTTATTGCCAGTGGTAAGGTTTGGGAAACAGATGGTACCGTGTCGGGTACGCATGCGGTGCTTAATTCGCCCGACGACCCCCACCGCCTTACTACACTGAATAATAAGTTATTCTTTTTTGCCACAGCGAATACGGCACCTGTACAGTTCACTTTATTTGGTGTAGATAATTTTGGTAATCCGTTCCCCGCATCGATGCCGATGAGTAGTTTGCTGCTGCCCTATCTGCATACCGATACTATGGGCAACTGTATATACTTTGCCGCTGCTCCTGAAGCTACCCCCGGCGATATAGAGCTGTACAGATTTAAGGATACCACTTTTGAAGTAGGTGTGAACAATGTGCAGCCACTTGCTGTTAACAGTATTTATCCCAACCCTGCTACCAATAGCTTTAGTGTGCAAGTGCCTGATAGCAAGCACACAAACGTGTATGTTTATTCACTGAACGGGCAATTGCTATTACAGTCTAAAAAAACGGATAATATCGATATAGCGAAACTAACCACAGGTATTTATACCGTACAAATAATAAGCGATGGTGCAGTGAGTGTAGGCAAGTTGCGGAAAGAATAATTTTTTCATTTTGGTTAATTATATAAAGCAGGGTTTTATAGCCCTGCTTTATTTTTTGAAAAAATATTTCGTGGATTTTGTTTGGTAAGTGGTTGTTGCTGCCATAGATTTTATTATGGTTAGCGAAGTTTAGTAAACCGGCAGTTAATAATTTACTGGTGTAAAATCATATTAATGTAAAAGCCCTGAAAAATTACTTTTCAAAGACATATAACTACGTAAGTTTATAATACATGCTATTAGCTTTACATTTTTCAAAACATATACTATGAGAAACAAGTTTTTACCTGTGTTGGCATTATCGCTATTCGCTACCTATCAAAGCAAAGCCCAGATAGTAATGGGGATAACGGGAAAAATAGCCGACATAGAATCGGGCATGACCCACGGCAGCTATCCGTTATATTTTGGAGGCTACAACAACGATATTCTTTTCAGTGCCGTACAGTCGGCCAGCGGTGGCCGTGAGCTATGGAAAACTGATGGCACTACGGCCGGTACACAACAGGTAAAAGACCTTAACCCCGGTATTGGTTTTTCCAGTCCGCGCCGTTTTACAATGCTGAATGGTAATGCATACTTTGTGTGTACCGATGGCACTTCTATACTATTATGGAAAACCGACGCTACACCGGCAGGCACTACACAGGTAAGCGGAGTAGATCTGCTGGATGAAATATTTCCTTACAACAATTCTTTATTGTTTTGTGCCAATGGCGGTATCGAAGGGTATGAACTTTGGAAAAGCGATGGCACTGCCAGTGGTACACAACTGGTGGCCGACCTGTATACCGGCAGTGGCGATGCCAACCCTACCAGCTTTACAGCGCTGGATACGCGGGTGTTGTTTGCCGCCCTTGCCGATGGGGTACATTATTCACCTTGTATTACCGACGGTACTACTTCAGGTACTGCATCGCTGGCACCTATAAATGTATATGTTGCCAATTCAGCCTACGAATTTACAGGCAAGCAAACCGGCAATTTCTGCGTGTATAACGGTGAAGCTTATTTTGGCGCAAGCGATGGTGTAACAGGTTTTGAGCTGTGGAAAACAGATGGTACACCTTCGGGTACAGTGATGGTTAAAGACATTGCACCCGCTGCTGACGCATCTATGCCTAATTCTTTCAAGGTGTTTAATGGCAAGCTGTATTTTTCGGTTAACACAGGTAACCCTGCTATTGACGGCCTGTGGGTGAGCAGTGGTACCACAGCAACTACTGCCCGCCTGAAAAATGGTATTACCATGGGCGATGGTAGTGTTACTGAATACGCGGAAATGAATGGCAAACTGTATTTTATTGCAAGCAACAAGGTATGGACAACTGATGGCACCGTATCGGGCACGCATTCATTGCTTAATTCGCCTGCCACGCCACACCGCCTCAGCGCTATGAACGGCAAACTATATTGTTTTGGTATCGATAATATTACCAGCACTTTTACGCTCTTCCAGATAGATAATACGGAGAATGTGATTCCGGTATCCTTTCCTATGAGCAGTTCATCGGTGAATTTGTTGCATACGTATGCCACAGGCAAGTATCTATACTTCGGCATTGCGCCGTCAACCGATGTAAACGATGTGGAACTATACCGTTTCAAAGACACCGTGTTTACAGTAGGTGTGCCTGAAATAGCTACACAGTCGAGCAGCATTTACCCCAACCCCGCCACCAATAGCTTCAGTGTACAAGTGCCCGATAGTAAAAATACAATGGTGTACGTCTATTCACTGAACGGGCAATTGCTGCTGCAGTCTGCAAAAACCGATAATATAGATATAACGAAGCTACCCCCAGGTATTTATACCGTACAAATAATAAGCGATGGTGCAGTGAGTGTAGGCAAGTTGCGCAAAGAGTAATTTTTTCATTTTGGTTAATTATATAAAGCAGGGTTTTATAGCCCTGCTTTTTTATTTTGAAAAAATATTTCGGGAATTTTGTCCAATAAGAGAAGGCTCGTGCATCACTATAATAGTAAACCAATTATTTAACCACAAAATTTTTACGAGATGAAAGAATTCATGATGCTTTTCAGGGGAGCAGAGCAAGCTGTAGATACGCGCACACCTGAAGAACAGCAAGCCAATATGACGCGCTGGCAAGACTGGATAGGCGGTATAGCCGCACAAGGTAAGTTTGTAAACACCGGGCGCCTGGCCTTTGAAGGTAAAACCCTGCAAGCTAATGGCGTAGTAACCGATGGCCCTTATGCCGAAATGAAAGAGATATTGGGTGGCTACCTTACTGTGAAGGCGAATAGCCTGGAAGAAGCTATTGAACTGGCTGAAGGCTGCCCCGCATTATTGAACGGTGGCCGTGTGGAAGTAAGAGCCATGGTAGCATTACCGGCAATGAGCCATACACTGGCCTAAGCTTGTTTTTTGATTTTATAGAGCAGGCTGTGGTTACAACCATAGTCTGTTTTTTGTGGCGGTAACTTATATTAGCAGATAGCTACATGAATATGATAAGAATTATACTAGAGGCAAATGAATAAGGATGCCGTGTGGATACTATAAGGTAGCTATATATACGCTAATTTAGCATGGCTATGCGCTTCGAGAAGATACAGCCCTCGCCCAAACTAAGGCCTTATGTACAACAGCTGGTTATATCAGTAAATGATACTGCGGCTGAATATAAAGTCTTCCCCACCACGGGCATGGTGGTAGGTTTTCAATACAAAGGCAGCCTGAAACGTATAGATAATACAACTGAACAAAAACTTTCCACAGCAGGAATTACGGGTATCACTGATAGTTATAAGGCATTTAGTAATACTGCCTGCACCGCCAGTATACTTGTCTATTTTACCACAACCGGGCTTTCGCATTTTACCACTTGTCCTGCCAATGAACTGTTCAATCAAAGCATATCGCTGCAAGAGGTGTTTGATAAAAGCTGCACGTCTGAAGCAGAAGAAAAGTTATCGCTGGCCACAAGCGATGCGCAACGGATACGTATAGTAGAGCGGTTTTTATTATCGCAGTTAAAAAATATTGACAGGGATAAAATGGTGATAGAAGCCGTACGTAGAATATACCAGCAAAAGGGTAATGTGCGCATCAAGCAGCTCAGTACGGAATTGTATATCAGCCAGAGCCCGTTTGAGAAACGTTTCAGAAAGATAGTGGGTACATCGCCCAAAAAGTTTGCGGATATTGTCCGCTTCAATACCGTGCTGCACGACTTGAATACCCCGCGCTCACTGCTAGATATTTGTTACGACCATCACTTCTTCGATCAGGCGCATTTCATCAACGACTTTAAGAAATACACAGGTAGCACTCCTGAAGAACTTCGCCCGTAGAAAAACGATTTTTTACAATGCCCGCCGTTGCAGATGTTGGAGCTTTGCAGTATAAATAAACTACAATGACAACAAGCAATTTCACGCTGCAACAGATCAAAGACAGGCACACACAGGTAAAATCGGGCGCCGACTTTCCGGCCTACATCCACGACCTGAAACAAATGGGTGTATTACAGTATGCAACTTTTGTAACCGACGGGCATACCGATTATTTAGGCAACGATGGCTACACAGTGACAGCACCTGCTAAGTACGATACACAACCGATAGCTATAGAATATAACGAAACAGTATTTCAGCAGGTATTGAAAGAGCATCAGCAAGGTAAAAGCGATTATCTCACCTTTTGCAAACAATGCGGCGCCTTGGGTGTCGCCCAATGGATAGTAAACCTGCAAACCATGACTTGTACTTACTATGATATTGAACACAACAAACTGCTTGTTGAGGCTATCCCATCTTAGCTTTATGTGTTGTAGATCGGGTCTTCAATACCTCCATTTAGTATTTCGATATTAGTGTTTGGCATTTGCACCTACATTTGAATTTTACAAACCGGGTAAGATGATGACTACTACAACGCTGAAGGATTTTTACAGGGAAATGGGGCAGGATGTGAACACATTGCTGCCTGAAGGTATATCGAAAGAGATAGGGCATTTCAATGTTTTCAGCGTGGCCGACCTCATAGCGCGCGGCAAGAAACAAGGTGCAGCCATTATGCCCTACAACCGCCGGGCATACTATAAAATAAGCCTGGTGAGCGGGCGCAACAAAGCCGAGTATGCTGATAAGGAAATAGATATAGCGCAACATGCGCTGCTGTTTGCTACACCTAAGATACCCTACCACTGGGTGCCGAAAGACGATAAGCAGTCGGGGCACTTCTGCATTTTTACGCCCGATTTTTTACTATCGTCGAAGAGTGGGGTTGTGCTGGATGATCTGCCTATCTTCCGCCCCGGCAGCATTCCCGTATTTCAGCTGCAAGCAAAAGAGGCGAAAAACATCAGGGATATTTTTAATAAAATGCACGAAGAAATAACGGGCGACTATGCCTATAAATACGACCTGCTGCGCAACTATGTGCTGGAGCTGATACATTTTGGGCAAAAGCTGCAACCATTTGCGGCGGTATATTCCAGCCACAACGCATCGGCACGTACCTCTTCCTTATTTATTGAACTGCTGGAGCGGCAGTTCCCTATAGAATCGATACAACAACGGCTGAACCTGCGCACGGCTAAGGACTACGCCGAACGCCTTTCGGTGCACGTGAACCACCTGAACAAGGTGCTAAAAGAGAACACCGGCAAAACCACTACCGAACTGATAAGCGGCCGCATAGCGCAGGAGGCTAAGATATTGCTGAAGCAAACCGACTGGAACATTACCGAGATAGCCTATACACTGGGCTTCGATGAAGTAGCGCATTTCAGCAATTTCTTTAAAAAGCAGACAGCCATAGCGCCGCTTGCTTACAGGGCGTAGCAACAAGCTATAAGTTTTTAAAATACAAAAGCAGCTAGTACATAGCTGCTTTACTGTTTCACGGTGGTAAGAAATATCTCTATTCAGGCTCGTTCGACTCCTGGTCGTGGCCCTCTACTTTTACCAGTTTGTTGTACAGGCCCATCAGCAGCAGCGGTGCTGCCCACTGGCCTACAAATAGTGCGCTATGCTTACGGCCCATACATTTCAGCGTAGCCGATGCACCCATCGATAGCAGTGCAGCGGTTAGAAAAAAGCCCGATGGTATTTTAGCCGTCTGGCTTTCTATGGTTTTTGTAAGGCGGCCTTCGGTACGGTCTTGTTGTAAAGTATTCATGGTTGCTATTTTTTTATAGCTACTTAATACAACTGTGCCAGATAAGACATGGGCGGGAAATGCTACATATATTTTAACTATTACAAAAGCTGCAATGTGTAGGCTGCTGAAATAAACCGGCGATAACGATAGTTTGAATTTTGCAAATAATGCTTTGATGTTTGCAACAACAGGTATGCTATTACAGGTGACCTTTGTGTGGTAATAAAAACAAAAGCAATAACTATGGAACAGACAAGCAAAAGAAAGATAGCACTGGTAACAGGTGGCAGCCGTGGCCTGGGTAAGAACGCCGCACTAAGCCTGGCTAAGAAAGGTATAGATGTAATACTAACCTACCACAGCAAAAAAGACGAAGCCGATAATGTAGTGAAAGAAATAGAAGGTATGGGTGGTAAAGCCGCCGCACTGCAACTGGATAGCAGCAACACAAAAACATTCGATGCATTTTTTAAAGAAGTGGCCGCTACGCTGAAGGATACCTTCGGTGCGGAGCGTTTCGATTTTCTTATCAACAATGCGGGCACTGCGCTATACGCACCTTTTACCGAAACTACCGAAGAGCAGTTTGACGATGTAGTGAACATACACCTGAAAGGTGTTTTCTTCCTGACGCAAAAAGCGCTGCAGCTGATGAACGATGGGGGCCGCATCATAAACCTGAGCAGTGGCCTGGCGCGTATCATTATGCCGGGTTCATCGGCTTATGGTACTATGAAGGCAGCTATCGATACACTGACCAAATACATGGCTAAAGAACTGGGCGAGCGCCGTATAGCGGTGAATGCTGTTGCACCCGGCGCTATTGAAACCGATTTTGGTGGTGGCCGCGTGCGCGATAACGAAGAACTGAACAAGCACGTAGCCAGCCTTACCGCGCTGGGCCGTGTGGGCGTGCCCGATGATATAGGCGGTGTGGTGGCCTTCCTGTGTACAGAAGATGCACGCTGGATAAATGCACAGCGTATTGAAGCATCTGGTGGACAGGTAATTTAATTCAAAAGTCAAAAGTCAAAAAGCGTCATCGGGATACGGTGGCGCTTTTAATTAATTCTGCTGTCTGGTTTGCTGTATTAGTTCATCGCACTCGTGCGATTTTATAAAACCATTAGTTTTCTTATCCAGATATATAAGCGTAAGGTAACCTTCATCAACCAATTGCATCAGGTTTTTACGTGCGCCTACCGAAGACATAGCGAGGCGTGTTTCTGTTTCTTTAACAGTAAGTATGAGTCCAGGCTCTTTATAGAACCATTCCAGTATCAAGGCCTGCTTGTAGCTGATGCCTGCTATCTGTATAAAGCGCGACAGGTTAGCCTTTTCTTCATTCTTCCGTTCTATATACAAACGCAATTGCTCAAACGCCTGCTTCATGGTTTTCAGGTTGAAGAGGATGAAATAGGTAAGGTCGTTATCATCGGTTTCGGTATAAAGGAAGGCACGGGCGTATTTGGCTTTAGCAACTAGTATGAGCCGCGATATGGAAAGGTATTCGGTAAGCCAGTAACCTTGCTTTAGCAGGTACCAATAGAACAAGGCCCTTGCCGTGCGCCCGTTGCCATCGGCAAAAGGGTGTATGTAACCTATCATAAAATGTATGATACTGGCTTTTATAAGCGGGTGTATGAACATTGCCTCCTTGTTTTCATTGAAGAAGGTGAACAGATCGTTCAGCATGCCTTCTACTTCTTCGTGCGCAGGCGGGTGGTACACTACTTCGCCAGTGGTGGTATCAATTACATCTATGCTGTCGTCCGTTCTTAGTGCCCCTTCTTCAGCCGGGTTATCCATAGTTCCGGCAGTCACCAATTTGTGCAGGGCCAGCAGGTTTTCTTTATTTATGGGTTGGTCTTTTATTTCGATGATTTTCTGAATGGTGCTGTAATTGTTAGCGATCATCAGCTCCGACTTATTGGTAGGCTTCTGATTTTTGCGCAGCATTTCTTTAGCCCTGGCGCGGGTAGTTGCGGCACCTTCTATCTGGCTGCTAGCAATGGCTTCTTCCATAACCGAGCTGACCAGGTAACGATGTTTATCCTCGTTGCTAATAACATTGGAAGAAGACAAATTGCCACCTATGTTCATATCTAGGTAGTGGAGTATGCCTTGAATAGTGTTGTTTATGTTCCAGGAAAATTTGTGGTTACCGAATTTTAAGTGTGATCGATTAGAATCTCTTTTATATTTTGTAAGTGCCCATAAATCATTTGTAGTTATGGAATTAGGACGCGGCTGATGTTTTACTCTATCCCAATAGTAATATTCCTCATTAATATGATTTAGTATCTCATATAACTCATTAAATGTTTTACCAGTCAAATCAAACTCGCTAGATATTTTAACATCAGGTGCTCTCTCTAATTTCATATCTTATCTTTATTTAGAATAAATTGGAAACCATTGCGAAAAGTTTCTAATTATTTCTCAAAAATAGATAAATAACAACAAAAAATGAGAAACTATTACAAATAGTTTCTCATTTAACCTGATTTATTGAAATGATGATTACTTCTGCTTCACCATTAAAAATTGCAGTTCGGAGTTGGGTAGCATGGCCAGCAGGGTATCGGTGCTGGTGGTAGCATAATCGGGGGCGGTACTGTAAGGCGAGCGGCCGGTTATCATATAACCCAGGTTTATGCCGTTCTTATCAAATAGCTCTATATAGCCCTGTGGGGCGTTGTGCACTTTGCACACCATGCTTTGGGCATTGAAGCCGCCGCTGGCTGTTTTAAATTCATGCGCTACAGTAAAGTCTTTACTAACTAATACGGTATGAAAGCGTTCGCTATCGGGTACCTGCGCCCATACCGATACAAAGCCTGTACTATTGCTGTACTGGAAGGCGTCGATGGCTATCCATCCCGTTGAGGTGCCGTTGCCGTTCAGGAAAACATTCTTAGCGCCGCTGCGTGTATCGCCCGAGGTATAATAGGTATTGCTGCCTGCGTTAGGCGTAAAAGCCACCGTGGTTATGGTATTGGGGTATGCATCGTTGAACCAGTTATTCAGCGTATTGTCTTCGTTATACCAGTCGATATAATAAGTGTTGCCTGCGGTAAGGGTGCTGAGGGGCAGCAGCAGTTTATCGCTGGGGGGCAATACTTTGCGCAGCACGGGCGACTGGCCGGAGGCATAGGCAGCCATGCTGCTATACACATCGAAGGTCAGCTCTTCGGTAGCGCGGTTCACTATGGTTATCTGTTCTTCTGCTTTATCTTTTTTGCAGCCGGCCAGGCTAAGTACAGCCAACAGTGCCACCGCCGATAGGTTCAGTAATTTTTGCATCCTTGTAAATTAAAAAGTAAAAATTAAAAAGTAAAAACTAATTGATATCGCAGAACCATAATGAACATCAGAATACAGAAAACAAAAAAGCCACCGGGTTGGGGTGGCTTTGGTATTGTGTAAATATGATGGA
>CAMLFX010000098.1 GCA_946479435.1 uncultured Sphingobacteriales bacterium
ATACGAAGAAGCTGCCGTAAAGCAAATGACGCACTATGCATTTATTGGCGATGCAGAAAACGTAAAGCACAACCTTACACATTTTCAGCAGGAAACCCAACTGGACGAAATAATGGTTACCAGCCATATCTACGACCCACAGGCACGCATACATAGCTATGAGGTGCTGAAGGAGGTTTGGAAGGGATAAAGATGTTGCCTATATTAGTATAGTGGAACGGCCTTATACGCACATAGGCATTCAATACCTTATTGGCATTAGTATTTCCTTATTAATATTGGGGATTACCGAAGCTAGCATATATTTTTTTCCGAATGTGGGATTAAATATATTATATGTTCCATATATATTAATACCGCTAGGTCTTATTGCATTTTATTACTTGACTTTCAGCCATAGCACCTGGTGGAGCATATTTAGTTTTATTATCAATTTTATAGCATGGGTTGCAGAGCAAGTAAATACAGAATTCAGGTTTGGCGAGACAGTATTTTACCGAGGGCAATATTCTCAATTTAATATCATGGTATTGGGCGCTTTGTTTTGGGTAACAAATAAAGTATTGCTCGATCTGCTGATTCATGCTATAAAAAGTAGAAATAGTCGAAATAAAATTTCGATAAGTAGTGAGACAGAAATTTATGAAAAGCACACAAGTGGCGCCGGTTGGTATACTTTTGGCAATGGTAAAACTATAGGACAATCAGGTTCTGAAGGAGGATATATTATTGAGGACATTGAATATCATGAAGGCGCAAGAATTACTATAGAAAAAGATGCGGGCCTAGCGCCTCACGCCATAACATTAGGAATATACGGCTTGCTATTTCATACTAAGCTTGTATCTACCAGTACGGAAGTAATGCATTTTGTTGCGAGAACAAAAGCTTTGGTTGAAAGTCTATTTATACATTTAAGTGTGGCTAAAGAAATGCAAAATGAACTGTGGCAAACTGAATATGACAGATTAGTTGATGAAATCTGTGAGAACAGGTAGAGACCTCAACGTCTGCCAGTTTAACCCTTTAACAGCAGCTTTTATTTCTGTTTTATGCTGCCATATATTTTATACAATAAAACCCGTGCATAGTCCTCGTCAATATTCCCTTCTTCGTATTTTATGAGGGTTAAGCCTACAATTTTGCCCTCCCTTACGCCATACAGAATTACATTTTTTTCCCGAGGATGTTCCAGCACCCATATAATATAATTATTGGTGGTGTCTTCGTACAGTTTTTTTATTTCAATGCCTTCTGCATCGCTCCAATAGTCAGTATCCCATTTGTAAAAAGCTTTGGCAAGTTCAAATCCTTTTAAACTATCATTATAGAATTCCATCTTCTTAGGGTCGCGCACAGAAATCATTAATCCTAAGCCTTTCGCAGAATCTTTAAATCCATATTGCCCCCCTTCAGGATAATCCTGTCCGCGCCCCCATTTTCCAGGCAAATTGAAAATCATTTCATTTACACTAACTTTTGTTGATTTTTCCTGTGTATTAGCTATAACAGGTAATGCAGCAAATAGTACAAACAATAAGGAGATAAGGCGGTTGATCATATCTACAAGTATAAGCAATTCTTAAAATGAATTATCCCCTAGCTTTGCTGCACATTATGCACCCACTGCAAGTCCACATACAAAAGTTCACACAGATAGGTGAGGAAGATATGGAAGGCGTATTATCCTTCTTCGAACCGATAGAGGTAAAGAAAAAGCAGAACCTCCTGACCGAAGGCAATGTATGCAAGTACAACTATTTCGTAACAAAGGGTTTGCTGCGTATGTTCTTTGTAAAAGATAATGGCACAGAGCAAACCACGCAGTTTGCGCTGGAGAACTGGTGGCTGGCCGATTATGCTTCCTTTGGCAGCAAAGAACCATCAGCGTACTATATACAAGCCGTAGAGAAAACAGAGGTGCTGGCCATCAGCTACGCTGCGCAGGAAGAAATGCTGCAACAATACCCGGCTATGGAGCGGTATTTCCGCATGGTGCAGCAACGCGCGCACGCCGCGGCGCAATTCAGGATACGCGCGCTGTACGATCTTTCAAGAGAAGAGCTATACCATCACTTCAACAATGCACACCCCGCTTTTGTGCAGCGTGTACCGCAGTATTTACTGGCATCGTTCCTGGGCTTTACGCCCGAATACCTGAGCGAAATAAGGGCAAAAAGAAAATCTTAAACCAGTTTAACGACTCATACAATACAGTGCACTTAGCTTTGTGCTCTAAAATAATTTTATCAATGGAAGCAAGAATAAATATCGAACAGCTAATGCCCGAAGCATATAAATCAGTATATGCTTTATCGCTTATTACGGCTAAGTCCAACCTCACGCACATTCAAAAACAGCTTATCAAAGTAAGGGCGTCGCAAATAAATGGCTGCGCTTTTTGTATAGATATGCATACTAAAGAAGCCTTGAAAATAGGTGAAACACAGCAGCGCATTTTCCTGCTGAATGCATGGAGGGAAACCGCCCTCTTTACCGATGAAGAGAAAGCGCTGATGGCGGTTACCGAAGAGGTGACACTGATAAGCCGGCAGGGGCTAACGGAAGCTACGTATCAACATGCGCTGCAGTATTTTAGCGAAGAGATCATAGCGCAGATCATCATGTCAACCGTGGTTATCAACGCATGGAACAGGATAGCGGTAAGCAGCCATACGCAAATACCGCAGTAAGGTATAAGGATGCTGTAACAACAAAGCCACCCGTAACGAGTGGCTTTGTTGTTATATATAAAAACCTCTTATTATTGTAATACCAATTGCTTTGTCATTTTTTGTGAATTTGCCATTATCCGTACATGATACATACCACGTGGCAATTGCGACAAATTCAGTTGCAATTTCTTTCCACCTTCAGTTTGGTATTGCTGCACTTTCACGCCTATAACATTATATAGTTCAACTTCCACATGGCCGTTCAATGCCGTAAGATCAACAGTAGTATGGTCAGTAGCAGGGTTAGGATATACCTGCACCATTTGTATCGCATTCATTTCATCGATACCCGTAGCAATATGCGCGCGGGCCTTAACAGTTATCGGGCAGCCGCCTGCATTTACGATTGACACTGTATAAACACCGCTTTTATCTGCTATATATTCCGAACCTGTTGCATCGGGTATAGCTACACCATTAAAATACCACTGGTACGACAAATGCCCACCCGGCACACTTAGCGTATCGCCATTTGCACTGATGGATATTATAAATGTATCTACCGCAACTATAGTTTTACATGCAGCATGTCCGCCACGTGGGTCGCCCTCATCTGTCATCATATTTATCTGGTAAGTGCCCGGCGCTGTATATGTGTGTGTAAATGCTGACGAATAGGATACCTGGCTATTAGGCAAAGACAATACCGGAAATTGAATAACGATTGAAGGATTATAGAAGTTAACGCTCATCATATACAATGTATCATTGTACCAGTACGGGCTCAGTTCCTCCATCGAAGCCGGTGCGCCTAAGGTTCCTAGCGAGGTTATGGTTGGTGTATTAGTTATATTGTTTGCAAAATCAAGCTTTAGCAAATCTCCACCTTCGTTCATTACCAGGGCATCGAAGCCGCCACAGTTGCGTAATATATTTATACCTCTTGGTAAACTGAATAATCCGCCGGGGTTGCCAAGATCATTGAATCCAGGGGTGTTATTCATCAGGCTGCTGCCAAAATCGTAACGTACAAGCCTGTTCGATGTAAGATCTGTTGCCAGCAGGTACCAGTTACCATTTTGTTCATGCAAAGTGAAATAACAAGGTGTATAAGGATTGGGTAATTGTGGGAAATTAAATATCGTGGGTGTATTGGTGAGAGCAGTACCAAAATCGAACCTTGTGATATAACGTGTTCCAAAACTTCCTATAAAACCAACCCACCTGCCATGATCTCTTTTAATGCTTATTTGCATGCTATAGTATAGGTTGGGACTATAGTCCATAGCATAAGCCGCAGGTATATTTGCAACAGACGTACCAAATTCCAGCCTTATCAGCTTACTGCCATCCATTATAAAGCCAAACCAGTTGCTACCGTCCTTAATCACTTCCATGCCCTGCGGGTAGAAACTGAAAAGGTTGCCGGGATTACCCATGTCGTTAACAACGGGCGTACTATGTGGATTGGTGCCAAAATCCAACCTGAATAAATGAAAATCGGCGCTAACCACAAAACCGTAATAATTACCGTTATCAATTACCATATTGGCATTAGCACCTATCTGAATATTGCTGCCCACCGGAGTAAGATGTGCGTTGCCAACAGAAAATATAGGACCCGTAGCATCGGGGCTGAATGTATATACTTGTGCTGTGTCATCGGACGTTACCGTAAAAGGGTTTCCCACGCAAACAGTGTCGGGTGCCTGAATTTGCCCTTTAGTTATTGTGCCTGCCAGCAATAGTAATAGAGTTAAGGTTTTTCTCATCAGAATTTTTATTCAATGTGTAAAATATGTTTTTTATATGAAATAGGTATCTGGTGAGGAATGAAAAGAATATATATGGGTATGAATTAATCTATTATGGTATGAATATGCTGTGAGCAGTATTATCCTTCCACCCCACCCACCAGCAACCTGTTAACTACCACCACTATCACCAGCGCAATAACACCGCCTAGGTATATCTTCTTGCCAATACGTTCTTCTTCATCGAAATAAATTCCCGCACTGCGCAGGTAGTAGCCAAAAGGCCAGAGCAATACGAACGGGCTGGTAAGCGGTGCTATCAGGCTAAGTGTAGTGGGCACCGGGAAGTTGAGCAATGTTGTAACGCCTATACCAATGAACAGTGGCCAGAATACAAGGCTGTATATAAACTGCCTGCGTAGTTTGGCATCTGCTGCGGTTGTGCGGCTCATCATACCAATAAAATGTACCGACCATGCCTTGCCTAAAAAGAACAATACAACACCCGCCAATGCAGCCAGTGTATATATCAGCCACATAGGGCTACCAATATACCGCAGCACGAAGCCCATATCGCCATAGCTAAAAAACGGCGCTATCATTACATAGCCAAAGAAACCAACATACCCGAATATACTCATGTACTGCATCAGCAATGAGATCATGCCTTTATATTTATGACTGGTGAGCAACAGCTGAAATACAACACCCACCAGCAAGCTGACCACCGGCCCTGCAAACGCCGATATGCAGCGCGCGTTTTCCGATACATCAGCATGCTGCACATAGTTATGGTGCAGTATCGCATCGCCACCCATGGCCAGTGTTGCCAGGAAGTGCCCGCATTCATGCAGGGTCATTTCTGCAATTGCAGCTACAATAAACGCTATAGATGAATTGATAATGATCTTTGAATGCATACCCGGCAAGATATAACATACATATATATATTGCCGGCAAAAATTATATGACAAGGGAAAAGCCGCTGTTCAGGCGGCTTTGTATGGCAAGAATTATTGCACGGTGTAATACTTCTCCAATGCTTTATCTACCCCTCTGCGCCTGGCTATACGGGCTATAAAGTCGAACACACCCTTCTGTATGCTGAACGGAAGGCCGGGCAAATAGGTACCGCCCTTTTGAAATAAAATAGATAGCGGCAGTAAAGCGGGCAATCCTTTCTTATTGGTCAGCCCGTCGTTGGCAAGGCCATAAGCTATGCGCAACGTTTCCTCAAACTGCATAGCTGGCGTTATGGTGCAAAGAAACCTTACAGGTTCCGTAGCACTTGGGTTGAAGAAGCGGTGTATGGCATTCCTTAAAGCCACAGCCGTTTGCCCCGGCTGCAGGTGCATCACTTCCTTACCAAGCTGTATGCCCAATACGCCTTCCAGCACTTCAAACGATTCATCGAAATCGATATGGTAATGCATACCGTTGCCGCCATTGGGCGCCAGCTCTACTTCTACCAATGTATAGGCGCCATTGGTTTCTGCTGCCGTTTTTACAAAGGATACCACGTCGCCTATCAGGGGGTTCTTTATTACTTTTGGTAACTGGTTCATGTTGTTCATTTTAAAGAATGCAAATAGGTATATAATGCGTTTATCTCATCATTGGTGTATTGTGCAGTCATTTTCCAGGGCATATTCTCATTATCTACCTGGCGGCCCGCAGGTGTTTTGCCCGTGCGTAGCATTGTGGTAAACTGCTCCTGTGTCCATCGGCCGCTTGGTCCCAGCGCCGTAATATTGGGCACTTCAGGAAAGCCAGGCGCCAGTGGTTCGCCGCCCTGCATATTATCTCTGTGGCAACCTTTGCACGATATAGCCAGGTACTTGCCTTCAGCTATCAAATTGCCCGATGCTATATCGGTTGTCATAGGTGCGTTGTGGTCTATCTTTTCTACCGATAGCAAAGGCATCTTATCCAGGAAAGCCATCACTCTTACTACAGGGCCTATACTGGTTGGCGGCAGTTCGTTATTCACGGTTTCCAGCTGCTGGCAGTAAGCAATGATAGCTGCCATATCTTTTTCTTTAAGTAAGGTGCTTTCGTGCGATGGCATAAATAGCAACGGCTTGCCTTGCCTGTTGATGCCATGCCTTAGTGCCGTAAGCCAGTTTACAGTTGTATAATCATTGGGCAAACCACCTACCCCTTTAGTAAGGTTAGATGCAGTAAGCGTACCCAGGCCACCATCATTCATCATTACTTTACCGGCCATATTCTTTCCATGGCAATCGGTACACCCTTTTATAGCTACCAGGTGCGCACCCCTTGCTATAGTGGCGCTGTCTTCGGGTATCAGTATATTCTCTTCATGAAAAGAATATGTTTTGTTGATCCTGTATCCGATATTGAAATAAACTACCGCGTAAAATATTAACGCTATTGCAGCCAGGCTACCTACTACTATCCCGATCCACTTTAAAATTTTTTTCATTATATCTTCTATTTTTGCACAAAAATATTTTGGCTGTCGATCAGGCCGTTACGCTAAACGGATAACTACTTACGCCAAACGGATTTATGCCGGTAAAAATGAAGATCAGCGATACTTTCGACTTCAGGGTGCTGCCGCACCCTAAGAGCATCGTGCCGTCTTTAACTACCCAGGCGGGGCCTCCTGGTGTGCTCTACAACGAAAAAGCAGGGCAGCTTGAGTTTAGCAACCTCGCTTTTCCCAATATGCATATTATGTGTATGGGCTGGCAAACTGCTAATGAAGATTTGCTACTGTTCGATGACCCTACAGCCGATGGAAATATCAACATCAACTTCCAGCTGAACGGAGATATGTACACTACCTTCCCCGGCCTGCCGCACAACCTCGATATGAAACGCAGTACACACAACCTTGTCTTCATACCCGACCCCGGCGATGTACACAGCATAAAGAAGAACCAGACACTATCGCTGCTGCATATAAGCCTGGATAAAGATTTTTTCATGAACTGTATTGGCCAGAACGATGCATGGAGCGAACGCGCTTACGAAACGATATCGAAAGGAAGGCCATTTTCAGGCAAACATGGCACCTTACATATCACTGCCCAAATGCAGCAATTGATACATGGTATTTACCATTGTAAGGAAACAGCCCCCATGCGCAGCTTACTCATACAGTCGCGCACATTAGAGCTGCTGGCTTTACAGATAGGCCAGTTTACGCAAGCAGCCAATACTATACATGCCGTTAAGAACGATGACATCGATAAGCTGCATCGATTGAAAGCCTACCTCGATGAACATTTTCTTGATGAGTTAAGCCTTTCGCAATTGGCAAAAATCAGTTTGCTGAATGAGTTTAAATTAAAGAGTGGATTTAAAGCGGTGTTCAGCATTACCGTATTTGGCTATATACGCAACCTGCGCATGAACTATGCTAAGCAGCTACTGCTGAATATGAGCATGACGGTAGCTGAAGTAGCTATGATAACGGGCTACGAACACACACAGCATTTCTCTGCCGCATTCAAAAAGCATTTCGGAATTAATCCTTCGCTGATACGGAAATAGTATTGGAGCCCGGAATTGGTTTGGTACACTTATACCTATGCCGGCAGGTACAAATAAAATGTTGCGCCTTCACCGGGTGTGCTATCGGCCATTATTATACCATTATGATTCTCGGCTATTTTTTTACACAGGGCTAAACCTATACCCGTACCGGCGTAGGCCTGTTTGCCATGCAGGCGCTGGAACAGGGAGAATATCTTTTGACAATATTCTTTCTCAAACCCAATGCCATTATCCCTGAACGTTAGCTGAACATAATTTATATCAGCAAGCGATTTAGGAGCGTTTTCAATTTGGGCTTTGCGCACAATACTGTGTTCTATTTCTATAACAGGCTGCCCCTGCGAGAATTTTAATGAATTGCTGATAAGATTTGAAAACAACTGCCCCAGCTGAATGTAGTTACCGGGTATTACCGGCAGCTCACCGCTCTTAATGATCGCTTTTTTATCCTCTATCAATAATTCAAAATCCTGCTGTACCTCAGCCAGCACAGTATTCAGATCTACATCAGTTATGGCTACCCCGCTTTTATCTTGTGTGAGGCGGCTATAGTTCAGTAACGATTTCACCAGTTCGGCCATTCTTTTTGCCGAAGCATCCAGCTTATCAAGGTATCGCTCTGCAAATTCCTTATTACTGTAGTTATCTTTTATAAGCTCTGCAAAGGTTTGTATTTTTCTCAGGGGTTCCTGCAAGTCGTGCGAGGCCACATAAGCAAACTGTTCCAGTTCACTGTTCTGCACTTCCAGCTCTTTTGTATAGGCGGCAAGTTTTTCTTCTGCAAGTTTCTGCTGGGTAAGGTCGCGTGTCACTTTCGAGAAACCGATTACGCTGCCATCTTTACCATGCAAGGCTGTAATGGTAATACTACCCCAGAATTTCTTGCCATCTTTTCTTACACGCCAGCCTTCCTGTGTTGCGCGGCCTGTTTCTGCGGCTCGCTTCAACAATGTATCAGGCAGGTTTATTTCGCGGTCTTCCTTTGTATAAAATAGTCCAAAGTGCTTACCTACTACTTCGCTGCTGCTATAGCCTTTTGTCTTTTCAGCGCCCAGGTTCCAGTTTTCTATTATGCCATTTTCATTCAATAAAATGATCGCATAATCCTGCACTTCAGCTACCATCCGGTGGTAGCGTTCTTCACTCATCCGCAGCTTATCCTCTGCCAGTTTTTTATCCGTAAGGTCGCGGGTTAACTTGCTATAGCCTACTACATTATTATCGTCATCGTGCAGGGCGGTTATAGTAATACTGCCCCAGAAACGGGTGCCGTCTTTTCTTTTACGCCAGCCTTCCTGCGATGCGCGGCCTGTAGTCTTTGCCTCATTCATCAGTACATAAGGCAAGCCGCTATCCAGGTCTTCCTGCAAGTAAAATATACTGAAATGCCTGCCCAGTATTTCTTCTTCCTTATAGCCTTTTATTTTTTCAGCGCCTTTATTCCAATTGCGGATAAAGCCTTCAGCATCCATCAGTATTATGGCATAGTCCTGTATCTCTTCCACCATACGCTGAAAGATTACATTTTTATCGGCCAGGCTGTTGAAATTTATTTGCGCTTTACTTACAGGCATAATTTCAGGAAATTATTGAAAAAATTGCGGACAGCTTTTCTTTCAATTCAGCGGTTTTTGCGGGTTTAATTATAAAATCGTTGGCGCCATGCCGCTTGCTTTCTTCCACCGATGGCGCATCGCCCGTGGTGGAATACATGTATATCTGTGTATCGTTTAGCCGCTCCATACTTCTTAGTTTTTTAAGACATTCTATACCATTCATCTTAGGCATATTCATATCTACAAAAATATAGTCGGGGGTATATGTTATGTCTGAAGCCAGTTTTGTTATAGCATCAACCGAATCGCTATTGGCTATGCAATTCACATTGCTGTTTAATTGATCCAGGCAAATTATAAATATCTCCTGATCGTCGGGGTCGTCGTCTATAATTAAACATTGCCGCATTTCCTTCATAGCTATGATTCCTTTTCCAAACTAATTAAAAATACTTTATATGGAAGCTTATTGTAAAGCTAATAAAAAACAGGCTACGTCAAACAAAAATTGGCAACAGGCTGCTACTCTTTACCCGCCTGCCTTCTTACATATTTGGTTAGTATCACTATCATTTGCCCTTCTATACGGCCTTCTATTTGTTCGGTATTGTCTTTCACAAGGTGTATGTTGCGTACTACCGTTCCCACTTTGGCATTTACGGTTGAGCCCTTTACGTTCAGCGATTGTGTAAGCACCACAGTATCGCCGTTTTGCAGCAATGCGCCGTTAGCATCCTTATGCAGGTCCACGCTGCCATCGTTTTCATGGTCGCCGGTGGCCTTTGCCCATGCCAGGCGGTCATCATCCAGGTACATCATATCCAGGCTATCCTGTGCCCATGCTTCATTTTTCAGGCGGTTCAGCATACGCCAGCTTACTACCTGCACACCCGGTACTTCGCTCCACATGCTTGTGGTCAGTACATTCCAGTGTGTGGCATCCAGTTCTTCCTTCTTATCTATTTGCGCCAGGCACTTATCGCAAATAAGCAGGGTGTTCTCTTCATAACCACCCGTTTGCGGGGGCACTTCATATATATTTAGCTTACCCCCGGTGCCGCACAGCTCACATTTGTTTTCGCTGCGCGCCTTTAATCTTTCTTCAAGTGTCATTGCAGTGTGTGTTATGGCGGCGAAGGTACGCAAAGAAAAGAGGCAATAGTAGCTCATACATGCAGGGTTATACATCCCGCTTAAAATAGTAAAGCCACTTCTATGTGGCTTTTTTCGTGTATTTGTAAAATGAGGTTAGGAAACCTTTGCCCTTATAGTTGGGCGGCCCTCAGCATTTTTTTTACTATCACTATTTGCCCCAGGTGGTAGTGTGTATGCTCTACTATGCCCGCCATATTGCGGTAGTAGGTACCATACTTTTCGTCGGTAAAGTTCCGGGTAAATATCTCTTCGGGTAGTTGTTCCAGCAATGTGGCAAACTGTTCCACATCTGCCCAGTATTTATTCAGCAGTGCCTCCCAGACCTGTTGTGTTTTTATTTCAGGGTGGTGAAAGCTGTATTCATCTTTAGCGTTCAGCGGTTCGCCCTGCAATACCTT
>CAMLFX010000099.1 GCA_946479435.1 uncultured Sphingobacteriales bacterium
CACAGCTTGGGGGCTGTGCTTTTCTTATATTATTTAAATAGCTTTTACTTCATTGCCTCTATTAGCTTCTTCGATATGGCGTTACCAAAATTATCCAGCTTGGCACCATCCACATCTACTTTATACACAAAGGGAGAGTAATTACCTTCTTTATCTTTTGTTCTTTTTATTTTGGGAGAAAGCAGGTTGCAATGCAAATCCAGTTCAAAATTGCAGCCTTTGGTACAAGGCGTTTTGTAAAACGTATATAGCCCTACTACTTCATTCAGCTTCACGCTTATTATCTTCATTTCTACCTTCCAGCCATAAAAACCGCTAAAATTGCAATTGTAAGACTTATCCGCTCCTTTTCTATCTACCGTATTAGTGTGGTATTCTTCCAGGCTAATATCTACCACTTCCAGCACAAGGTCGGTACCCGTAAGATCGGCCATTTTCGAATAGTCGCCATTATTCATATTATCCAATACCTTTTCGTAAATAGCCCTGTCGCGCACACTAAAGCCACTTAGTATGAGACTCTTTTCTATGGCCGAAACAACCTGGTTCTTTTCCGCTTTGGTAAATTCAAGTCCTGAAATACCACTTTCGCCCGATGATACATTCCCGTTGCCATTAGGCATCCTGATCAATATAGCGGGATTGGGATTTTGTGCCAACAACGCTTTTAATTGTGGCTTGGTAAATATCTCATCTTTTGTTTTTTCAAAAGTTACGGTAACAGGTCTTCTAAAAGCTTCTGTATAAAATACAGACAGAATGAATAAGGTTACTAATAGGGTCTTCTTCATAATAAGTAGTAGAGGGATATTTGGGCAGCAAATATATAATGGAATATAGTATTTAGATAATGGGGCACATAAAAAAACCGCCTGTAAATAACAGGCGGCCAAACTTCTCTCTCTAAAATTTCTTCTAAAGTTCGTTCCAGCTTTGCATCAGGTAGGTTTGTATATTAATTAGTTGATTGTAAAAGTCGTTCACTTTATTATCAACAGTATCAAGGTGCGGGTGGTCTTGTATTTCGCTGCGGTATTGTTGTATATACCTGTCGGCAATTCCGGTCAGCCTGTTCACCAACCTGTCTGAAGTCTCCCTGTGGTAATAAATAACTTGCTGCGATTCCGTCGTAAATAGACTTAGTAATTTTTCCATAAACAGAGTACGTTTGGTGGTGTTTTAGTAATGGATATAATTTGCTAATGATTTGTTAATGAAAAAATAAATAAAATTTTCAGGAACAATAAATGACTTTAGTCACATTTTCATTAATGTGGAAAAAAACGCATTTATCCACATACCCAGTAATAAGCCCCAAAACGTGAAACTACAGCCCGAACGGCCATGTTATTCTGTAAACAAGCAGTTAAGCAACGAAGAGAAAAAAGGGAACTAACGGAAAAGCTCGGTGAATTTTAAGTGCATTTTGCTGTCGCGTATATTATTATCCAGCAGCCAGCGGCGAAACGACCCTATATTGGGCGGGCAATATTGTACTATCCTGCCGTTATTAAGCGTTAAAATGAAGGTATCTACACTCAGTATAAATGAGCGGAGTTCTTCTGCACTATAAGAAAATTTTTGAAGCAACATAACAAGACACAGGTTTCACTCCCGTCAATTACGAAAGTACTACAGCAACTCAATATAGAGTAGTTATCAAGACGTTAAGCATGGAATTAATTTTCCATCAAAGCCTCATATCGTATTTATTTCTATTTTCCGGCAGCACAATAAGGGGTATCAACCCTTTAAAATAATTCAGGAAAGCTTGTTTTAGATAGAACGATGCAGGGGTTTTAAACTGCACTACATCCATAGTTATTTTATCCCGCCCATAAAATTGTACATTTTGGCTTAGCTGCGTTTGCATACTCTTCTTTTGCAGCGGGGTTATGGGCTTAAAGTTATAGCCATCCAGATCTATATCGTGTCTTCCATATATAGTAATGGGTCTATTGGGCGTAATGCGAAAATATTCATGCCTGTCGAAGGAGTCGGCCAGGTATTTATCGTTTTGTTGCAGCAGCGTATCATAATATCCTTTCACCCTATTCCGTACACTATCAGCCATATATCTTTCTATATATTCGTCGGTGGGCCTGAAATCCGTATTGCTTACCACAATGCCCGATCCGCCATTGTAAAACGATACGCCCAGTGTTTGTTCCACATCGCGCCTTAGCACATATATGGGTGTGTTTGTGGTATTGGTAATACGTAGCCTGACTGTAATGAACGCTTTGCTATACGGGCAGGAAAATGCGGTATCAATTTCTACTTTAATTTTTTCAGGTGGCTGTGCCGAAGCGCATTGCGTAGTTACCAGCAGGCAAATAAGTACTTTTAATATTTTTAGCATTTACTTTTTCTGCACCCCCTCGTGCTGTGCCATTTCCACCATATCTTTTACTGTTACTATTTTTTTACTATAACCATGTACAGCCACGTGTATCATTGCCAGCCCTACCTCTTTCAGTGTGCACGCGGCCGATGGCATTACCGTTCGCAATGCAGGGTATAGCCAGCCAATATATTTATATAGCGGGTTAGTATTCCGCATACCGCTGGTAGGCTTCATTATACCCGGGCGAAAGGCATATACATCTTTAAAAGGCAGTTTCATCAGGTCGTTCTCGGTCTTACCTTTTACTCTTGCCCACATGCTTTTGCCTTTTTCCGTACTATCTGTACCTGTGCCCGATACATATATAAACGTCATTTGCGGGCTATGCAGCGCCATAAGCCTGGCTGCACCCATAGTCAGATCGTAGGTAAGCTTTGTATATACCTCTTCACTTTTACCCAGCGATGTAACACCCAGGCAAAAGAAACAGGCATCGTAACCGGAAAAATGGTGCGCAATGGGCTCCAGATTCATGAAATCTTTATGTAGCACTTCCTTTAGCTTAGGGTGGTTAAGGCCACTTGGCCTGCGCCCTATTACCAGCACTTCGCTCACCTGGGGGTTGTTCAGGCATTCCATAGCTACCCCCTCACCTACCATGCCACTTGCACCGGTCACTATTACTTTTATGCTCATACCCTATAAAGTTACGCTAGTTTCTTTACGCCTAGCCGTTTGTCTTCCTTCGTAAAAAGCAATTACCTTGCCGCAAATTGAAAACAATGACCGGGTTTACAATAACTACCCCCAATAACACTATCATAAGATTCCGATTTTATAACGAAGATGCCCCTGTTACTTGCAAAGCTTTTGCTGCATTGCTACCATTTACGCGCAGTTTTATACATGCACGCGTATCAGGACAGGAAATATGGATAGACACCGCACCGACGCTGGACATTATACAAGAGAACGCCTCGGTAATGACCACACCGGGCGAGGTGGTATATGGGCCATTAAAACCTGCACGCGTCAGCACATCCAATTGCATGGGTATATATTATGGCCAGGGCAAGGGTGTAGATGCCTGCAATATCTTTGCAAAGGTTTTTGATGAAGACAAAGAATTGCTGCTGTCTTTAGGCAATGATATTTGGCAAAATGGTATGCAGGAACTGACCATAGCCGCGTTCGATTAACACTTGCACCAAACGGGTGTTGTATCTTTAACTTATGGATATCACCAAAAACACCGTCGATGTTTTCAATAAAAATGCAGCTTTATACCAAGACAAGTTTATGAATGTAGACTCGTACAGTAATTCGCTGGATATGTTTTGCAATAATATTGAAAATGCAAATGCAGCTGTACTCGATGTGGCCTGCGGACCCGGTAACCTCACCCAATACCTGCTAAACAAAAATCCTTCATATAAAATACTAGGTATCGATCTGGCAGAAGCCATGCTAACCTTAGCAAAAGCCAACAATCCTAATGCCGATTTCAAAATAATGGATGGCAGGGATATACTTGCGCTTGGCACAAAATACGATGCTATCGTATCAGGATTTTGTTTCCCTTATTTTTCAAAAGAAGAAGCTATACAGTTTATTGCAGATAGTACTGCTATATTACTGCCTAATGGCGCATTGTACCTTAGTACAATGGAAGATGACTATAGTAATTCAGGAATGGTGCGCTCCAGCTCTGGCGATGAGGCATATATGTACTATCACCAAGCCGATTACCTCACCGAAGCTTTACTGGCGAATGGTTTTGAAATAATAGATATTGCCCGGCAAGATTATACTCACAATAATAAAAACGAAACCGACCTGATCATAGTGGCGAAAAAAGCTGCGTAATAATTGGGCATTATCCTCTTGCCGTTGGTAATAATATGTGAAATGATGCGCCTTCACCTTCTATGCCATGCGCAAATATATCACCGCTGTGGTTCAGCATTATTTTTTTACACAACGCAAGGCCTATACCTGTACCGGGGTATGCTTCCCGTGTGTTCAACCTGCGGAACATAATGAATATCTGTTCGGCAAATACAGGATCGAAGCCAATACCATTATCGCGCACAATTATCTCGCAGTATGGCCAACTCGCATTCAGTTGCGGGTAGTGCAGTACTTCCTGCGGTGTAAGCGTTTTACAAGTTATATGTATATAGGAGCCGGGCGTAAAGTGCGAGAATTTTACGGCATTACCTACCAGGTTGTAAAACAACTGGTTCATTTGTACAGGTATGCCTACTACATTGGGCAGCCTGTCAGCTACAAACTCAATATGCTTCTCAGCTATTGCCATTTCAAAGTCGCCGCGTATATCTTCTATTATCTTGTTAAGGTCAGTATCTACAAAGTCTTCTTCTTTGCGCCGTAGTTTGCTAAATGCCAGTATTTCTTTTACCAGTGTACTCATGCGCCCTGCCGCTGCCGATATACGGTCGAGGTAGCTTTTGCTTTCCTGGCTTAGCTCTTCACTGCTTTTGCTTTGCAGTATATCGGTAAACATGCGTATTTTTCTTAGCGGCTCCTGCAGGTCGTGGCTGGCCACATAGGCATATTGCTCCAGGTTAGCATTTACACGTTCAAGGTCGGCCATGGCGGTTTGCAATTCCTGCGTTTGCCTGTCCACCAATTTTTCCAGTTCGCGCTGTGTAGCCAATTGCAGGGTCACATCCTGCGCCTTACCTGTCATACGCACCGGGCGGCCTTCTTCATCAAACACAACCTTTCCTTTGGCGTGCAACACGCGTTCTTCACCTGTTTTCCTGTTTATTACTGTATATTCTTCGTCGTACTCGCCATGGCTATCGGGCTGCAACGCGCGCTCTATTGATAACCGCACCCTGTTTTGGTCTTTAGGGTGTACCGATGATATATCTTGCTCCAGGCTAGGCGTATCTTCATCTATACCAAACCACTGCTGCATACGCTCCGATAAAGTGGTGATACCCGTTTGCGGGTCAAGCGACCATGTACCCAGTTCGGCCAGCTCTACCGCGGTGTGCAGCCTTTCTTCTATATTTCTTTCTGCCTCACGCGCCGTTACCTGTTCAGTTATATCTACGGCCATGTTCAATATCGCATACACTTTGCCATACGAGTCGAACAATGGCTTATAGGTAAAGTTGAAATAGAACGATTGTAATGCCCCATCTACCACCAGGTTGGCCCTTTGTTCAGGGGTATGGTAAACTACACCTGTTGTATATACTTTATCCAGCAAGTCGAGGAACGGTTGCCCCTGCAATTCAGGCAATGCTTCTGCCAATGGCTTACCAACTACGCTATTGTCTTTACCCCAAAGGCGTACCATAGCGTCGTTGGCCATAGTTATAGTAAGGTTGCGGCCGGTATATACTGCGGTTGCAATAGGTGCATCGGCCAACAGATTTTTAAAGCGCTGCTCGTTTTCCTTAATGTCTTTTTGAGCGGCTACCAGCTCCGTTACTTCAGTGCCTACTACTATTATACTTTTACGGTTTATGCCTTGCTGCTGTATAGGAGAGAATACAAAGTTAAAATAACAATGCTCCAGTCTCCTGTCGCGATACACAAGTGCCTCCAGTTCGTAGCCGTTTTTTGCTTTATTGCTCTCATAGGTTTCCTCCAGCAGCTCGGCAAAGGGTTGCCCAGTTATCTGTGGTATTGCTTTCAGCAGTGGCCTGTCAATAATACTCCGGTCCGCACCCAGTATCTGCAACATGTAGTCGTTGGCAGTTTCCAACAGGAAGTTTTCTCCCGTAAATATACCAATGGCTACTGGTGCCTGCATTACCAGGTTACTGAAACGTGTTTCTATATCTCTCAGCGCATCTTGCACCACTTGCTCTTGCCTCAAGTCGCGCATGGTTGCTCCACGCCCAACCTGTACTTTAGTTACAGGGTCGTATAGCAAAACGGTATTGGCATAACATGGTATTTCTTCGCCTGTGGCTGTATGGCGCAGGTTTACTTTGCCCGACCAGTACCCATTTCTGCTGAGCGATGGCAGTACTATTTTATTTACTCTGTCCAGCTCTGCGGCAGTATAAAAATCTCTTGTATTAAGGGTGGCTATATCAACATCAAGCGGCAGGCCAAGCAATGTTTTACCGGCGTTATTCATATAGGTTACCTGCCCGTCATTATTGGCTATAGCAATATATTCGGTGCTATTGTCTATTAGCGATAGCATTTTATGCTGCTCGGTACGTGCCTCAACCTCAGGAGTAATATCCTGCACAACACCTGAATATATTTCAGGTTGCCCCTCACCTTTTTGTATGTATTTGCAGGAAACTTTTACCCAATGTATGCTGCCATCATCCCATACAAACCTTACAGTATATTCTAAACGCCCAGTTTTATGTGCATTGTCAAAAGCCTGTTTACGAAGTGCTTTATCATCGGGGTGTATATGTTCTACAAATACTTTGTGACCAAGGTTGCTTGTACTGGTACCGGTAAGTATTCTCGAAAATGCCGCGTTGTAGGCTATTGCGCCGGTATCAGCGTTTAAATTGAAAGTACCGAGGTTACTGCTTTCCACAGCGAGAGCCAGTTGCTCAGCCGCAAGAGCAGCTTCCTCTTTTTTGGTTTCCAGTTCTGTAATATCAAGTGTTGTACCCGAAAACCGGTATGCCTTGCTCATTTCATCGAAATAAGCCTTACCCTTGCATAGCAGCCAGCGCAACTTATGGTCTTCCACACCTATTACCCTGAAGCGCTCTTCGTATTGGCCATCGTTTACACCTGCAATCGCTTGTTGCACACTCCTATCTACCCTTTCCCTATCGGCAGGGTGTATGTAGTCAATAACCTGCCTGTAATTAATGTCTATGTTGTGAAATATTCCATATAACTCACGGCAACGTTTATCCCACAACACGTTTTGGCTGGTAAGGTCAAGATCCCATGTGCCTAAACCGGCGGAATCCAGGATAAATTGTAGTTGTTCGTTGTTGTTTACAGTCGCCTCTTGCATGAACAGCATATTACCGCTACTACAAAATAATGCCATTCTCTTTGCAAATAGCGTATTTCCCAATATTTATTTCACATAATAACGCAGGGGTATGCGCTGCAATAACTAACTAGTATTGAATGCTATACGGCTATTCCTCTGCCGAGGGCAGGCACAAGGTAAAGATGCTGCCTTTACCCGGCTTACTTACTATATCTATACTGCCAATGTTACGTGCGGCCATCTCGAAACAAAGGCTCAGGCCAAGCCCGGTACCTTTTTCACCTTCGGTGCCACGTGTACTGTGCAGGCTGCTGTTTTTTATTTGTGCCAGATCTGCTTCACTTATCCCTGCCCCATTATCTTTTACCGATAGCCTGACATCATCGTTGGTTACTGTACTTTGCAAATATATATCACCGCCAATGGGGGTAAACTTAAGGGCATTGCTCAGCAGGTTGCGTACTATCAGGAAGCATTGATCAGGATCTGCAAAAGCAAAGTGCCTCACATCCGTATTGTTGATAATGTTTATCTTTTTATCAGCAATCATATTATGGTACAGGTTCAGCGCATTGTCAACCGTATCGGCCATACTCAGCTTACGGGGCTTCATTTTGAAACCATCCAGCTGGCTCATTGCCCAGTACAGCATATTGTCCATAGCGCCCGATAGGTAATCGGTATTTTGTTTTATCTGGCCAAGATAGGTCCTGAATTCTTCCTGTGTTAATATCCCATTCTGCTCCATATCTATCAGCGCCTTCATGTTGTTAATAGGGCTGCGCAGGTCGTGCGCAATTATGGAGAACAATTTATCTTTCGTAGTGTTAGATTCAAATAGCTTTTCGTGTATTTCCTGTAGCTCCAGTTCACGCTGTTTTTGCTGGGTAATATCCTGGTACACGCCGCGTAGTTTTACCACTTTCCCGCTATCATCTTTAAAGGCACGGCTAATGATACGTACCCATTTTTCATTGCCCTTAGGTGTGTTCACTCTTACTTCCACATCGTAAGGCACACCTTCTTGTATAGCTCTTTTATGCAGGGTTTGCAGCAGCACCCTGTCTTCAGGCGGGTAGTGTGCTAACCGCGAGCCCGGGCGCACATCAGCATCGTCATCCACTTCATTTATCTGGTACATGGTTTCCGACCAGATGGACTCATCCTTCGCTACATTGTATTCCCAGCTGCCCACCTGTGCCAGCTTACCCGCCTCGCGCAGCATATATTCACTATACTCCAGCTTACTGCGGTATTCTGTTTGTTCATGTATATCTATTACTGAACCGGCCATACGTAGTGGCTGGTCTTTTACATCCCATGTGGCTTGTCCTGTTAATTCATACCAGCGATACGTGCCTCTTTTATTACGCAGGCGCACAACTACATTATATGGCTGCCTGCTTACCAAATGATTGTTCATCGCGGCGCTCTGCTTCTCACGGTCTTCAGGGTGTACTACATGATATTGAAATAATTCATAGCTGCTTTGCACTTCATTCGCCTCGTAGCCCAGCATATTATATAACCTTGGCGACCAGAAGGTAGCACCCGTTACAAGGTCCCACTCCCATATACCTGCATTGGTCCCCCTTATAATAAGGTGTTGCATATCGCTCAATACCTCTTTATTTCTCTTGTGCACTTCTATCTCCTCGTTACGCATCTTTAGTTCGTTGTGTGCCCTTAGCAATTTGCGGTGGTATGGATATACCAAAAACACAACTTCCAACATCAATAAGAGGTTTAAAGCAATGCTTACAATAAGATCCAGCATGTGCCCCTGCTCGGTATCTACTACTGCACGCTGACCTATGGCGCGTATTATCTGCTCCATATCATCTACGTACAATTCCTGTTCTTTTAGTATTCGCTGTACTGCTACCGTATCGCTAAGGGTGCCATCAAATACTTGCGTAAGATCATTGAAAAGCTTTTTTTGTACTATGTTGAGGTCTTGAAATCCTGATACGATACCTTCGGAAAACTGTTGTGTAAGGCCAAAGCTCCCATCGCCCCATTGAAGGGCAAAATGTATATCTCTCCACAGTTGCAGCTGGCTTTTTACCTCTTTAATATTAGCCTTACCGCCATATAAAACGTGGATAGCTGTTTTGCTTAGCTGCTCACTACGGCTCAGTTGTTTTTCAGCCGTTTGCAGGGTATGCAAATACGCTACACTTTGCTTTTCGTTCAGCTTATCTATAAGATAGTTGCAAACGAAGAGTATAAGAATAGTACCGATTACTAAATAATATAGCCACCAGTGCTCTAGTTTTTTCATTTTGGGGCAACAAGAATAGGCAGCATAAAAATAATTATTTCAACATTTCGGTATGATGATATAGATCATACATCACTTTTTTTGCAATACAATGCCTATAAAAAAACATCGCACCTTGCGGTGCTGATGTTTTTATCTGTCGTCAACCAAAAAAGTATTATTCGGCCATGTAGCGCAGCGGCTGCACGGTTATTTCTTTTCCTGCGGCATTATGCAACTTCAGCCAGTAGGCTCCGTTTACCATATTTTGTGGCAACATAATATTCAGTTGCGCTTTGCCGTCTTTCTCTATTTCCCTTTTGGCTGTGTAAATTATTTTACCTTCTATATTGGCAATACTATATGTATAGGTACCGGCGGTAGCTGTAGGTAAATATAAGCTAGCCTCGCTGGTATTAGCATTCCAGATATTGGGGAACAGCTTGGCAATATTGCCATCGGCATAAGGTGCGCGTGTCAGTTCGCTTACATTAGCTGCAAATGCCAGTCTGTCCTGGTGTACCTGGTTGCTTGCCACATTTGTATAAGTAGCATCATTCCCATAGTTATACAGCACAAGCGGTGTTACTTCATTTGCGCGGAAGAGTTCATCGAAATATATCTTCGTAATCCTATTTTGAGTAAGGCCCAATGTTGTAAGTAAACCTGTAGGTGCTGGTGAACCATTCAGGAAAAATGAATCTACACTGGTTGATGCTACACGCACCATTAATACTTCAGCCTGCCCAAATCCGTTGTCAAGTTTTATCATTTCAAAATGGCCAAAACCATCGGCTGAAAAATCATACTTAACAGAAGTTTTTTGTTTAAATGCCTCTTGCTGATATGTACCAAGGTTAAGCTCCATATTCACTTCATAATAAAAATCGCTGTTCCAGCTGTCACCGTAAGTTGTAGGAAAAGGTATCAATTTATATGGTGTACTATATGCTGCGTTCTGAGCAAATATTACCAGGCTATCATTAGCTGTGCCCCCTGGCACACCATGTAGTTTAACTACTTGCCTATCTATTGATTCACCAAAACGGATGATACCGGTTGATGTAACGCCCGACCAGCGTTTCGAGTCAAAACTATCAGCACCTTGCTTATACCCCCGGTTCTCCCAATATGTAGCGTCAGGGAATGCAGCGTTTGTACCGGTTGCCTGAATACTATAATACCTTATATTAGCATAGCCCACAAAACTAAAATCGAATGTTTGTGCCGTACTCGATGGTTCTAGTACGGGGCGGTCGGCGTTTATTTCTCCAAACGTATCACTGGTTATGTGTAAATTAGTAAAAGCGGCAGCGTCAAGGGTTATTTGCGCATGCGCACTAACGGCGATGCCTGCTGTAAATAATAGTGCGTATAGTTTCTTCATTCATCTGTTTTTTCAGGGAGAGTAAATATAGCTAAAAATTAAAAATATTAAAGAAAAA
>CAMLFX010000100.1 GCA_946479435.1 uncultured Sphingobacteriales bacterium
AACCGCTGTAGGAGGTTTTGCAGACCTGTGCCTAGCCACTCGGCCACGCGACCCTTTGAGGACTGCAAATGTAGTAAAAAAACATTTGCGCACAAGTATAAAACATGCTATACCTCGAATATTTAATAAACAAAGATTTAGCATAGTACCAAAAGCAACTTTATTACATTTGCGCAGCTATGTATCCCGACTTTCAATATCTGCTGCAAGAACTTACAGGCGCTCCTATGCCTGAATGGCTAAGCATTTTTAAAACTTTTGGCTTTTTAGTCGCATTATCTTTTCTAGGTGCCGCGTGGGTGCTTACCAATGAACTGAAAAGAAAAGAAAAACAAGGACTGTTACAGCCCACATATCAAACGGAAGAAATTGGAAAACCTGCTTCTGCCAACGAACTCTTATGGTCAGCTATATTAGGCTTTATTCTGGGTTTTAAGATTGGTGGTATAGTTGGTAACGTGGAGCATGTTGCCCCCAACCCATTAGGATATATTTTCTCTCTGCAGGGCAACTGGATAGCGGGTTTACTTGGCGCGATGATATTGGGCTATGTTAAATACGCAGAAAAGAAAAAACAGCAACTACCTGAGCCCCAAATAAAGAAAATGGCCGTTTGGCCACATCAGCGGATTGGCGAAATAATAATGATAGCAGCTGTGGGCGGACTTGTAGGCGCTAAAGTATTCAATGCTTTGGAAACCTGGGAGGAGTTTATACAGAACCCGGTAGAAAGTCTTTTATCGTCTTCCGGACTTACATTTTATGGTGGCCTTATTGTAGCAACCGTATCCCTTTACTATTACGCCCGCAAGTACAATATTCCTTTTAAACATTTGTGCGATGCAGCTGCACCGGGACTTATGCTAGCCTATGGAATGGGCAGGCTGGGTTGCCATTTTGCAGGCGATGGAGATTGGGGTATATTCAATAGCGCATACATAACTGAGCCTAGTGGCATATTACGTTATGCTACATCACCTAACGAGTACCTGAGTGCATTGCAATACGATTCTAATTATTTCAATGCGTATATACTACATGAATTCGGCAGCCTGGCACAAGTACCGCATGTCTTTGCAAAGGCACCGTCGTGGCTACCCGATTGGATATTTGCTATGAATTACCCGCACAATGTAAACAGTACCGGCATGCCTATTGCCAACTGTATAGGCAACTATTGCAGTGTATTGCCGGTAGGTGTATTCCCTACTGCATTGTATGAGTTTACTGTGTGTATTACATTCTTCCTTATCCTTTGGAGTGTACGTAAACGCTTGAAGTATGCCTGGCAAATGTTCGGAATATACCTTATCCTGAATGGCATAGAACGTTTTCTTGTTGAAAAAATGCGTGTCAACTACAGGTACGATCTTGGTTTTATACATCCTTCACAAGCAGAAATTATTTCTACTGTACTTATACTGCTAGGTATAGCATTAATGGTATTCAGCAATAAAAGGGCTGAAGCGATAGCACAGAAGTAAGACCTATATAGCACATATTATTTATCATGCCCTGCTTTGTCGGGGCATGACTTTTTATGGCTTATAGCAAGCAGATGCTGAAATGGAAACAACCGAAATAAAGATCAGGACACGCAAGCTTAAAGCTTTGCTGGGAAATATGGTAAAAAGCGCTGAAGCTGTTGATTTAATTTATGTTTCCGATACCAATCCCGGCATCACCAGAAAGCGGAAAGGAAAAGGTTTCATCTATACATTTAATGGTAAACAAGTAAAAGATGAGCATCTGCTTTTGCGTATAAGAAAACTTGTTATTCCACCGGCATGGGAGAATGTATGGATCTGTCTGAATGAAAACGGGCATTTACAAGTAACAGGGTTTGATGCACTTCGCCGCAAACAATATAAATACCATCCCGCCTGGAATGCTTTAAGAAACCAAAGTAAATTCTCCAATCTTTTAAGCTTCGGCGAAAACCTGCCTACTATGCGCAGGCGGCTTGAAAAGGATATTGCAACACAAGGTTTACCATTAAACAAAGTACTAGCAACTGTTGTATCGCTAATGCAATGTACATGCATACGCATAGGCAATAGTATGTACGAAAAACTCTATGGATCGTTTGGGCTTACCACGCTTAAAGACCAACATGTGAAAATAAATGGCAGCGAAATGAAGTTTAGCTTCAAAGGTAAAAAAGGTATATATCACGATATAAAACTAAAGAGCAAGCGCCTGGCAAGAATTGTGCAGCAATGCCGCGATATACCGGGTAAGGAATTGTTTCAGTATTACGATGAAGAAGGACACCGCAGAACCATAGATTCAGGTATGGTGAACAACTATATTAAAGATATAAGTGGTGCCCACTTCACAGCTAAAGATTTTCGTACATGGGCTGGCACCCTGCATGCTTTGGAAGCATTTGAAAAAATAGGAATAGCAGACACTATTACCGCTACTAAAAAGAATATAATAACCGCATTGGATATGGTTGCTGAACAATTAGGTAACACTCGTACTGTCTGCAAAAAGTATTATGTACATCCAGTTATTATCGATCATTATACCAACAGCACTTTATCGAAATATTTTAGTAAGGCCGGTGAGATTACATCATGCAATACAGATACTGAATTATCAGACCATGAAAAGATACTAATGAAAATCCTTGAGACTTCCCCGGCTACGGTAACGCTATAAATTAATTATGCAATATCCTGCAAGTGACCTGTATTCAATTCTTTATTCTTCAATTCAGCAGCCTCGATAGGAGCAAAGTTTGATAAAGACTCGCCCTTATTTTTACCTACAGCTGTAGTATGCTCATAGTGTACAGAAGGTTTTCCATCAGCAGTAACAATAGTCCAGCCGTCTTCCATAGTGTACACGTTACGCGTACCCAGGTTTATCATTGGTTCTATTGCCAGCACCATACCTTCTTTTAGCCTTTTACCGTCACTACGTTTGCCATAGTTAGGTACCTGGGGATCCTCGTGCAATTTCTTCCCTACACCGTGCCCTACAAGCTCGCGAACAACGCCATAACCATGCTCTTTATTAGTAAGGTATTCTACAGCATAAGATATATCTCCTACCCTATTACCTTCGTGCGCTTCATGTACAGCACGGGCCAGCGCATTTTTGGTAACACGCATTAGCTTCAGCAGCTCAGGCTTTACATCGCCAATAGCAAATGTGTAAGCATGGTCGCCATGATAGCCATTCATATACACACCGCAGTCAACAGATATCAGGTCGCCGTCTTTCAACTCGTAATTGCTTGGAAACCCGTGTACTACTACTTCATTAACAGATATACATAATGAACCGGGGAACGGCGATTCTTTAGGGCCATAACCTTTAAAGGAAGGAATACCACCATTGTCCCTAATAAACGTCTCCGCCATCTTATCGATAGACAATGTAGTGATACCGGGCCTTAAAAAGGCTGCCACCTCAGTTAAGGTGGCAGTTACCATTAAAGCACTTTTTCTTATTATCTCAATTTCTTCTTTACTTCTTATGTGTATCATTTCAAGCAATTCAATTTAAACTGAAGCACCTGCTGCACTTTGGCGGCCTGCAATACGGCCGGTCTTCATCAGGCCATCGTACTGGCGCATCAGCAAGTGGCTTTCTATTTGCTGCAAAGTATCCAGTATAACACCAACGCCAATTAACATTGAAGTACCACCGAAGAACGAAGCAAAGCCACTGGTAACGCCAAACAAAGCTGCAATGCCCGGAAGAATACCTGCTATGGCAAGAAATACGGCACCTGGCAGAGTTATACGATCCATAATAGTAGCAATATAATCAGCAGTAGGCTCGCCGGGTTTTACACCAGGTATAAAGCTATTATTACGCTTTAGGTTATCTGCCATCTCAGTTGGATTGAAGATAAGCGCGGTATAGAAGTAGGTAAACGCTATAACCAGTACTGCATATATAATATTGTACCACAGAGAAGTATGGTCAGATAACGCACGTACAAAACCTTGCGCACTTTCGTTGGTTGTAAAACCGGCGATAGTAGCAGGAATAAACATTATTGCTTGTGCAAAGATGATAGGCATAACACCTGCAGAGTTCACTTTCAGAGGTATAAAATCGCGTGAGCCACCTGTTATTTCGCGGGCTGCATTACTACTGCCAATTACACGGCGTGCATAGTTCAAAGGTATTTTACGTACACCTTGTGTAAGTAATATAAGACCTACTATTACAGCAATGAATATGGCCATTTCGATAAGGAATATCAGCAAACCACCGCCACCGCCAAGGTTACGTGCACCAAACTCCTGAAATAAAGACTCCGGAAGGCGGGCAAGGATACCAACCATGATAAGAAGTGAAGTACCGTTACCTATACCTTTATCAGTTATTTTTTCACCCATCCACATTACAAACAGGGTACCTGCAGTAAGCACCACTACCGTTGATAACCAGAACATAAAGCCACCAAACTCAGGTACAATAGCCATACCTGTTTGTGTGCGCAGGTAAGCAACATAGGCACTAGCCTGGAAGGCCGTAACCAACACCGTTAAATATCTTGTGTACTGAGTGATCTTTTTGCGGCCACTATCTTCACGCTGCATTTTAGCTATTTGCGGTATTACTATACCTGCTAATTGCATAAAGATTGAAGCCGAGATATAAGGCATTACGCCCAGGGCGAATATCGATGCACGGCTAAACGCGCCGCCTGCAAACATGTTGAATAAACCTAAAAGACCTTCTTTACTGCTATCAAGTGCTAAAAGGTTAGGGTTGATGCCTGGCAGGGTTATATAACAGCCTATACGATATACTAATATAAGCATTAACGTAAATAGGATACGCTTACGGAGTTCATCAATACTCCAGATATTTTTAAGCGTTTCAATTAGTTTCTTCACTGGGACGTATGTTAATCAAAAAATGAAATGCGAATAAACGATAAAAGACGCATTTATCCAAATGCGTCTTTTCGATAATGATATAAATTAAACCAGTTCTACCGAGCCGCCTGCAGCTTCAATTGCCTGCTTGGCTTTCTCGCTGATAGCGTTTACTTTGAAAGCTATCTTAGCTGTGGTATCACCGTTGCCCAGTATTTTAACTGATTCTGTGCGGCTAATCAAACCATTAATATATAAGGTATCCAGGTTGAATTCTTCGATATTGTATTTTTCTATCAAATAATCTATCTGGCCAAGATTAAATACTTTATAGTCAACACGGTTCAAGCTCTTGAAACCACGTTTAGGCATACGACGCTGAATGGGCATCTGACCACCTTCGTGACCTTTTTTAGACTGATAACCGGTACGTGCTTGCTGGCCTTTGTTACCTTTAGTAGCCGTGCCACCATGGCCACTACCTTCACCACGACCAATACGTTTAGATTTGTGTGTAGCGCCTTCAGCTGGTTTTAAATTGTGCAGTTGCATAGTATATACAATTTTTGAACTTGCGCGGAATGTATAACCGCTCGCAAATCAGGTTAATAATTATTTTACTTCTTCTACTTTCACCAGGTGATTAACGGCTCTCACCATACCCAGTATCTGTGCATTTGCTTCTACTTCAACTGAAGAATTCAATTTACGCAGACCCAACGCTTTCAACGTGCGTTTCTGACGCTCCGGGCGGTCGATACCGCTTTTCAGTTGTGTAATTTTTATCTTAGCCATGACGCTTAATAATTCAAATAGTTAATGTCAAAATTTCCAGGGTAAATACGGAATTAACCGTTAAATACCTTTTTCAGGTTGATGTTGCGGTTTTTAGCAACTTGTACAGGCTCGCGCAGCTGGCCTAAAGCGCTGAAGGTAGCTTTAACCACATTGTGTGGGTTAGCTGAACCTAAAGATTTAGACAGAACGTCGGTAATACCCGCAGCTTCCAATACAGCACGCATGCTACCACCAGCTATTACACCGGTACCATGTGCTGCCGGACGAATCATTACTTTCGCAGCGCCTTCTTTAGCTAACTGCTCATGAGGTATAGTACCATTCATTACCGGTACTTTGATCAGGTTTTTCTTAGCATCATCAATACCTTTAGTAATAGCTTCCTGTACTTCTTTAGCTTTACCAAGGCCATGACCTACTACACCAGCACCATTACCTACTACTACAAGAGCTGAAAAGCTGAATGCACGACCACCTTTAGTTGTTTTTACAACACGGTTGATAGCAACTACTTTTTCCTGCAGTTCCAGGTCTCCACCTTTTACGCGATTAAATTGTGTTTTCGCCATTTTTTATCTATTTGCTTATGCTAGTCACCATTCCTGGTGAAACATAGAGTATTTTTATTATTCCGGAACGATCCCGGGTTAGTTTTAGAATTTCAATCCTCCTTCACGAGCGCCATCAGCAATAGCCTTTACACGGCCATGATACAGATAACCACCACGATCAAAAACACAGGTTTCAAGACCCAGAGCAAGAGCTTTTTGAGCTAATGCTTTACCCACTAGTGCTGATTTCTCAACTTTAGTACCGCTTTGTGCCGCTATATCCTTTTCGCGAGAACTTGCTGCAACTAATGTTGTACCGGTAGCATCATCAATAAGCTGAGCATATATATCTTTATTACTACGGAAAACTGAAAGACGTGGCTTAGCAGCAACACCCGTCACTTTCGCGCGTATACGCCAACGTAATTTCTGGCGGCGCATCACTTTTTTATCAACTGACATATTTTTTAGTTTTACGGGCTTCCTTGTTTTAGCAAAGAGCTACCGGAGTTTTTTAATTTGTTTGTATAAATAAATTATCACCCACCGTAGTGGATGATAATCAATTAGCTTATTTACCAGCTGCCTTACCTGCTTTACGGCGAACGATTTCGTCAGAGTAACGCACACCCTTACCTTTATATGGTTCAGGCTTACGAAGGCTACGTATTTTTGCAGCTACAGCACCTAACAGTTGTTTGTCGTTAGACTCAAGGATGATCCTTGGGTTTTGACCTTTTTCAGCAGTTGCAGAAGCTTTTATTTCTTTCGGAAGATCGAAAATGATGTTGTGAGAGAAACCAAGAGCCATATCTATTTGCTGGCCTTGTACCGCAGCACGATAACCCACACCCACTAGTTCCAATTCCCTTTTAAACCCTTCAGAAACACCTTTCATCATATTAGCGATGAGTGAACGGTAAAGACCATGCAATGCACGATGACGGATCTGATCGGTAGGGCGAGAAACAACTATTTCATCGTTTACCATTTCCACTTTAATATCGCGATCTATCTTTTCAGTCAGTTCGCCTTTAGGGCCTTTCAGGGTAACCTCGTTAGCAGGACTTACAGTCATTGTAACTCCTTTTAATACCGGGATTGTTTTTTTACCTATACGAGACATCGTAATTAGTTTTTATATTGTTATGATTGTTGAGCCCGACCGGTCAGCCTTGTATAGGCACGGCTTAATGTATCAGCCTCTAATTACTTTCTATTAATAAATATTGCAAAGAACTTCACCACCTACATTTTGTGTACGCGCTTCTTTATCAGTCATTACACCTTTCGATGTAGAAACGATAGCGATACCCAAACCATTCATCACGCGGCGTATTTCAGCCGGCTTTGCATACTGACGCAGACCCGGACGGCTTACGCGTTCTAAAGACCTGATAGCAGGTTCTTTAGAGTTTGCATCATATTTCAATGCTATTTTGATGATACCTTGTTTGTTATCATCTTCAAATTTATACTTCAGGATATAACCTTTATCATAAAGGATCTCTGTCATGCGTTTTTTAACGTTCGATGCAGGGATCTCTACTATACGGTGACGCGCCATTTGCGCGTTACGGATGCGGGTTAAAAAGTCTGCTATAGGATCTGTTACCATTTTTCAGTTTAGTTTGTAAATTGTTTGTTACGAGTATCAGGACATATTTCCTGACTTTGAAACGTTATTCCTTTCTACCTTATTACAGGTAGCAGGTGTTTACCAGGAAGCTTTACGTACTCCAGGTATTTTGCCATCCAAAGCCATTTCGCGGAACATCACACGGCACAGGCCAAAGTGGCGCATGTAACCTTTAGGACGGCCTGTAAGCTGGCAACGGTTCTTTAAACGTGTAGGTGAAGAGTTTTTGGGAAGTTTATCTAACCCAGCGTAGTCACCTGCAGCTTTAAGAGCGGCGCGCTTTTCAGCATACTGAGCCACCATGCGTTCGCGTTTGCGTTGGCGGGCTTTTACTGATTCTTTTGCCATTTATTATTCTTTAGAATTAGTTGTTTTCTTTCTTAATGTTTTTGAAAGGCATACCCAGCTCTTTCAACAATTCGTAAGCTTCTTCGTTAGTTTTCGCAGTAGTTACGAAAGTGATATCCATACCACTGATACGAGCTATCTTATCGATGTTTATTTCTGGGAAAATGATCTGTTCAGTAACACCCATAGTATAGTTACCACGGCCGTCGAAAGACTTTTCATTGATACCTTTAAAGTCACGCACACGTGGAAGAGTAACAGAGATCATACGATCCAGAAACTCAAACATAGTTGTGCTGCGCAATGTAACGCGGCAGCCGATAGGCATTGCTTTACGAAGCTTAAAGTTTGATATATCTTTTTTAGACAAGGTAGGTACAGCCTTTTGGCCAGAGATGTTGGTCATCTCGTTTACCGCGTCATCTATAAGCTTTTTGTCTGCAACAGAACCTTTAACACCCTGGTTCAAGCATATCTTTACCAGGCGGGGGCATTGCATAACGGTTGAGTAGCCAAACTTCTTCATCAAAGCAGGTACTACTTCTTCTTTATATTTGCTCTGTAAACGAGGAATATATGTTGTCGTTTTCATTATTTAACCTCCTCTCCTGATTTTTTAGAGATACGTACGTAATTTCCTTCTTTACGCTCGCGTTTTATGCGAACCGGACCTTTAGACTTTGCATCCCACAACATAACGTTAGAGATGTGTATAGTCGCTTCTTCCTGCACAATGCCACCCTGCGGGTTCTGGGCGTTAGGCTTCAGGTGTTTGGTAACCATATTTACACCTTCAATAAGCACACGGCTTTTTTGAGGATAAACGGCCAATACCTTACGTGCTTTGCTGCGATCTTTATCATCACCAGCAATTACAACCACGTTGTCGCCTTTCTTAATATTAAACTTAGGTTGAAATCTCTGTTTCACTTTACTATTAGTTAAGTTGTTGAACTATAGCTTCCCGTTTTTTCCCAAACGGGCTGCAAAGGTACAACATATTTTTTACAATACTTCAGGGGCCAGGGAAACAATTTTCATGTATCCTTTATCGCGCAGTTCGCGGGCTACCGGGCCGAAGATACGGGTACCACGAGGGTCATCAGAGTTGTTGAGTAATACTACTGCATTATCATCGAAACTGATATAAGAACCATCTTTACGACGTAATTTCTTCTTTGTGCGTACAATAACGGCTTTAGAAATAGAACCTTTCTTTACGCCACCACCAGGCAATGCGTCTTTTACGGTAACTACTATCTTGTCTCCGATACCGGCATAGTCTTGTCCCGAATTGCCTAACACGCGTATGCAAAGCACTTCCTTCGCACCACTGTTATCGGCTACATTGAGCCGGGATTCTTGTTGTATCATCTTTAAATAAGATTACTTAGCTTTTTCAATAATTTCTACCAGGCGCCAGCGTTTTGTTTTGCTCAACGGGCGAGTTTCCATAATACGTACGGTGTCACCAATACCTGCGGTATTTTCTTCATCGTGCGCGTGGAATTTGGTCGTCTTTTTTACGAACTTACCGTATATAGGGTGTTTTACCTTACGTTCTACAGCTACAGTAATGGTTTTAGTCATTTTGCTGCTGCTTACAACACCTATACGGGTTTTTCTGCGTTTTCTATCAATTGTTGTTGACATCTGTAATTATTTATTAGAAACCTAAAGCTCTCTTGCGCTGTTCAGTTTTCATACGTGCAATAGTGCGGCGCAACTGGCGAATAGTAAGCGGGTTTTCAATAGGATTAACCGCATGGCTGAAGTGCATTTTTTTAAGGCGCACTTCTTCATCACTTATCTTAGCAGAAAGTGCCTGATCATCGAGCGAACGATAATCTTCAACCTTCGCTTTTTTTGCTTTTGCCATTTTATTAAAATATTATCTTTTTAATTTATTTGTTGTCCGTTGTTGTGTTCCTTTACTTTTCGCTGTATACAACAACTTTTTGTTGTTTTTTGTTGCTTATGCACCCGTATAATCAGGACGCACTACGAATTTGGTTCTGATAGGCAGTTTTTGAGCAGCCAGTTCCAGTGCTTCTTTAGCAACTTGCATAGGCACACCATCCAGTTCAAACATAATACGGCCCGGCTTTACCACAGCAGCCCAGAATTCCAGGTTACCTTTACCTTTACCCATACGCACTTCTTGTGGTTTGCGGGTAATTGGCTTATCAGGGAATATGCGGATCCAAACATTACCTTCACGTTTCATGTGGCGGGTCATTGCCTGGCGCGCAGCTTCTATCTGGCGGTTAGTTATCCATTTAGGCTCCATCGACTTCAAACCAAAAGAACCAAAAGCTACGGTAGCACCGCGCTGTGCGTTTCCTTTAATTCTGCCTTTATGGGCTTTCCTGTGTTTCGTTTTTTTAGGTTGTAACATTGTTACAATATTTTAAATAGTTGCTCTACAAAAATTGATTTTACTAACGGCGGCCTCCACGTGTACCACCACCCTGGTTGTTACCACCGCGACGATCTCCACCTCCACCGCGACGATCTCCACCTCCACCGCGACGGTCAGAACCACCACCACGTGTATCCGGCAGACGGCCACCACCT
>CAMLFX010000101.1 GCA_946479435.1 uncultured Sphingobacteriales bacterium
TCATGCGTATATATTCTTCGGCAGTAGTTAGGTTTTTGGTACCACGTATACGTTTCAACAGCGTATCTACATCCTGGAAGGTCCAAGGTATAAATGCGATAAAACCCTTTGCTCCTTCAGGTTTCTTAGCCTGTACTTCACGTATTTTCACCAAGTGCTCAAAGCGTTCTTCCAATGTTTCCACATGGCCAAACATCATAGTAGCTGTAGTGGTCAACCCGATTTTATGTGCTTCGTGCATTATATCCAACCACTCTTGCGCACCGCATTTACCTTTCGATATCAGCCTGCGCACACGGTCGTTCAATATCTCCGCACCTGGGCCCGGCATACTATCCATACCTGCAGCTTTCAAAGCAAGCAAAGCTTCGCGATGACTAACACCCGAAACCTTACAGATATGTGCTACTTCGGGTGGGCCTAACGCATGTAGTTTCAGGTTAGGATATAGTTCTTTCAGTTGCTTGAAGAGGTCAACGTAATAGTCTAAACCTAGTTCCGGGTTATGGCCACCTTGCAATAACAATTGCTCTCCACCATATCGGAATGTTTCCTCAATCTTTACCTTATAGGTCTCTATATCAGTAACATAACCCTCAGCATGACCGGGTATGCGGTAGAAATTGCAAAACTTACAGTTAGCCACACAAGTATTGGTGGTGTTCATGTTCCTGTCTATAATCCAGGTAACCTTACCATGTGGCAGCTGAATTTTACGTAGCTCATTAGCTATGTACATCAAATCGGTTAACGGGGCATTTTCAAACAGGAACACACCTTCTTCCGCACTTAAAAACTCAAATCGCATGGCGCGATCGTACAACTCTGATAATTGCATGAAAACAGAAATGTGATAATCAACAAAATTAGCGTAAAATATGCTCAGGAACTATACAAAATCACAATGGGCAGATAAGTTAAAATCCAAACCTACATTCCTAATATGGAAGTAATTTTTGTTATTTTGTAGCTAGATGGCAACTGGTATACTTACTTTATTTGGCGAAGAAGAACTGGCCCCGGAGGATATTAATGCCGTAGGCAAAAGCCGTGCGGTGCCCAAAGAAAAAAAAACTCCCGAAAAAAAAGCACCTAAAGCTGTAGTTGAAGCACCTTCGCCCACACCGGTTGCAAAACCTAAAGAAAAAGCTAAACCGGTAAAGCCCGCTGCTAAAAAAACGGCAAAGGAAAAAAAGGAAGAAGGAAACAAGACCGAAATACTGGAAGGCTGGGTACCTGAAAAGCAATATTATTCTATAGGCGAGGTAGCTACATTGTTTAAAGTAGCTACTTCTCATATACGTTTCTGGACAAAGGAATTTGATATGCGCGTGCGCACCACCCGCAAAGGCGACCGCCTTTATGCCCCTGACCAGATAAAAGAGTTACGCGCTATATACAACCTTGTAAAAGAGCGTGGCTATACTATAAGTGGTGCCAAAACCAAGCTCAAAACCGATAAGAAGGGTGCTGTGGAAACTATCGATTTGAAACAGTCGCTGCTACAACTTAGGAATAAACTACTACATATAAGAAACCAGCTGGGATAAGAATGAGAACAATACTTACAGTAATGACGATGCTTATAAACTTAAGCGCCATGGCGCAATCTGATTTTGAAATATCGAAAGATGCCGAAAATGGTGCAGTAGTATATAAAGGTGCGTTCAGTATTGATGATATGCATAAGGAGGCCTCTTTCAGTTGGATGGATAATGGCATTAATAGCTATAAACCGAATGATAAAGATGTAGCATTCCTGAAAGCAAAACTTCCTGCCTATAAAATGGTTGTAGTATTAGGTACCTGGTGCGAAGACTCTCAAAACCTGGTTCCTAAGCTATACAAAACTTTGCAGGAAAGTGGTTACCCCATGTCTCAATTACAATTGTTCGGTGCCGACAGAACTAAACACACCAAGAATAACGAACACGAGCTTTACAATATCAAATTTGTACCTACCATTATTCTAATAAAAGACGGTAAAGAAGTTGGCCGCATTGTAGAAACAGTGCAAAAGAGTATTGAGGCCGATCTTGTAAGCATTATAGAAAAGAGCAAATAATCTGCTTCTTTTTACTAATAAGTACATTAAGTACATTTGCTGCCATTAATACAATGCAGCATGCAACTACCTGAGCATATATCTATCGATAGCCTTAAGAATTTTCATGCCGACCAGATCGGCTTATCGCAGGAAGCCATAAACAGAATAACTACCAACCGTGCATATCTCGATGAGATACTGAAAGGTGGTAAAACTTATTACGGCATCAATACAGGTTTTGGTTCTTTATGCAATGTGCGTGTAGATGATAATGAGCTATCGCAACTTCAGGAAAACTTGGTTTGCTCGCATGCATGTGGTATGGGCGATGAAGTACCCCAGGAAATTGTACGCCTCATGTTATTATTGAAGGTACACGGCCTTAGTCAGGGCTACAGTGGTGTACGCCAGGAAATTGTACAACGACTTGTCGATTTTTACAATCTCGGTATTCACCCTGTAGTATTTGAACTGGGTTCATTAGGCGCTTCCGGCGATCTGGCTCCATTAGCCCATCTATGCTTACCAATATTGGGTAAAGGTGAAGTGTACTACAAGGGACAAAAAAGGCCTGCTGATGAAGTATTGAAAGAAGCAGGTTTAGAGCCAATGCCTTTATCAGCAAAAGAAGGTCTGGCATTACTGAACGGTACCCAATTCATGAGTAGCTATGCAACCTGGTCATTGACTGCCGCAAAAAGATTATCTGTTTGGGCCGATGTAATTGGTGCCTTATCTGCCGATGCATTTATGGCGAAAGATGAACCATTCAAACACCCTATACATCGTGTACGTCCACACAAAGGACAAATAGATACTGCGCAAAGAATACTCCAATTATTGCAAGGCAGTGGTATGCAAGAAGTTAAAAAAGAACAGGTACAAGATCCTTATTCTTTCCGTTGCATGCCGCAAGTACATGGTGCCACTAAAGATGTAATAGATACAGTAACCAACGTAGTAGAGATCGAGATCAATTCTGTAACGGATAACCCGATCGTATTTCACGATGAAGATGCCATAATGAGCGGCGGTAACTTCCATGGTCAACCACTAGCTTTACATTTAGATTTTTTAGCTATTGCTATGGCTGAGCTGGCAAATATTTCAGAACGCCGTACTTATTTACTGGTAAGCGGACAAAGAAATCTTGCACCATTCCTTGCTCCTGATGCAGGTGTGAACAGCGGTTTCATGATAGCGCAATACACAGCAGCAGCTATCGTTAGTCAGAATAAGCAATATTGCACACCAGCTTCTGTTGATAGTATTGTAAGCAGCAACGGACAGGAAGACCATGTAAGTATGGGTGCTAACGCAGCAACCAAACTGCGTAAAGTAATTTTGAACGTTCAACGTGTATTAGCAATAGAATTGTTGACTGCCGCACAGGCTATGGATATGCGCAGGCCACTTAAAACTTCTGAGCCCCTGGAAAAACTATGGAGAGCGCTCCGTAAAGAAACCAGCTTTATGGGTAAGGATCGTGTACTACACTACGACATGATAGCTGCTGAAAATCTGCTGTCGCAAGATGTTGAAGCAATTATTGGCAAGATCTAAATAAGCTTATAGTTCTTATAATTAAAATCGAGCCCGGTAGTTTTTGCTACCAGGCTTTTTATTTTTTCTTTCAGCGGAGTATTGTTGAACGTTACATTGTAATCGAATTTCCAGTTCTTCTGTGCAATGCGCTCATTTATTACGGCCGGATGTGTGCCTTTGAATAGTTCCAATGCATCAATATGTGCTACGTAATCAAATGCATCAGCCTTTGCAATATTCTTGTCTATCCATTCATCATCATGCCATAGCTTATTAAATTCTTCACGCTTGCGCTGCATGGCTGCAGGTTCTTTTACCCAACCATAATGATAGATATAAGCATCAATAGCTTTCACCCTTAGTTTCTCATTCTTGCCTTTTCTAAAACCCTGCGCATCGCGGTAAGAATAGAAACCTTTATCGTTACGGATGATACGTATCTCGTTTTGATACCATTGTGATGATGTACCTACATAATCGTAAGAGCCATAGAAGTGCAGGTACTTGAACAGCAATCCTTCTACTTCTTTTTTGTCTTTCCATTGCTGCATACCTGCTCTTATTGCCGCATGATATTTTTCATGCACTACTTCATCGCCTTGTATATAAAAACACCAATCAGTATCATCATCTATCGCATGGAAGGCTTTATTAGTTTCTTCAGCAAGTACTTGTCCACTGGTACGCAGGCTATCGTCCCATACGGTTTCTATTATTCTTATTTTATCAGGGGCAATACTTTTTATCAACTCAAGCGTTGCATCTTCCGACCTGCCAACTGCAACAACAAAATCATCGCACACCGGTAGTATAGAGCGTATCGCTTCAACTATGGGATAATCGTATTTGATTGCATTTCGAATAAAAGTAAAACCTGTAACCTTCATTGGGAGTGTAAATTAACTATTGCAACGTATCAAGCAATTGTACCAGTCTCGTAACTGCATACTGGTTCTCAGTATTGTAAATGGAAGAAAGTATGCCGCTCTTTTCTTTCGCAGTAAGGTGAAAATTAAGTGCTGCAGCCTTTGCATTCTCTTCAGGCCTGTATTGCATACTTATTACCTCTAGTTTACCATCAAGAAAATAAGGTGCATAGTCTTTTATATAACCATGGTAATATGACTGGAACGGCTCCCATTTCTCCTGTATCACAAACACTGGGTTTACTAACATTTTACCAAGTGTATTCATATTGCTTTCCGGAAATACTTCATGCTCTTTAGTATCTCTTATTTCCAGGTATATAACTTTGCTTGCGTTTTTCTTCAACCAATCCCGCAATACAAACATGTACCTGCTAGCCACTTCCATGCCGAAGTTATCCCTGAAACCTGCATCCATAATATTCATGGCTGGGTTGCCGGGCAGTTTAACAACCGGCAGTATATAAGGGAAGGTAGCATTCATGCGCAAGGCTGTAACAAGTCTTAAGTTATAAGGGTCCTGACCATGAAAAAACGCGCCGAAATCTATGGCATCTATCGCTGGTGGATAAACAGTATCGGCTAATGCATAAGCCGGCTGTGTAAGATATCCAAGTGGCAAAGCCCCAATCATCAGTTTGCGACCATCATTTATAATAGTACCGTTAATGATCATCGCGGGTATATTTCCCTCAGCCTCCGCAGCGTGGTAATCTCTTATTTTTTTACCTAATGCCCCTTCAGTATTATATATCAGTTCTTGCTCCATGGCATAACCACGGTCTTTGTTATAGGAGTATCCATCCACTTTTACCTTACTAAATGGGGAAACAAGATCGATACTGGCAAAAGAAAATATTATGGCATTCAGCAAATCCTTGCCAACATTTTCCTGAAAACGTTCATCATACAAATTTTCTAATTTACCTTCTGCATGCTCTTGGTGCAGCTCTCGCCAATAAGAAGCACCTATCATACCTCCCGATGCACCTGTTAACAGCACGGCACTTTTAGACAGTTGCCCCTTCGTAATACTATCTACATATTGCAGGCACCTGAATGTCCAGTAGGCCGATCGGCTGCCACCACCACTTACACTTATCACTATTACCGGTGTTTTACCATTGCTATCTATGTTTTGTTTTTCCTTCCATTTATCAAGGCGTTGTTCTTCAAGCCTTTTATCGTTTTCATATCGTGCCGGGGTAAATAGATTCTTCAAATGTTCATAGTCGTAATCGGGCTTGTTATCACTGGTGTAGTGCATACCATACGCTTTGCTTCTCAGGTCGAATACCTGCCTGCTCACCAATATGCTGATGACAGAAATTATAATGATCCAACCTAAGACCTCCCAGCTGCGCAACAAATATTTTACAGCACCTGTTATGCTCATAATGATAGAGAAAAGTATAAGAAAGCCCGCACCTGCCGGTAATCTTAGCATTGGCTCTTCCATAAACCATCCTGAAATAATAAGCAAGAGCACCGAAAAAATAGTAGCTGTTATAGCGTTGCGATGGTGCCTTCGCAGCACTGTGCGCAATAGCCGGGGATGATACGCTTCCAGCTCCGAACATTTGCGCACTTTGAAGCGGCCCGTCAGGTAAGTATCTGCACGTATAATATCTATTTCATAGTCAAGGCTGTCATAAGGTATTATCTCGCGTATGATAGCCGGGTTGGTTATGCGTGAAAGAACTATTTTCAGCAGATCTCTGTCAACACGAAAAAAATAAAGAAAGGATGTAGTTATCACTACTGAAAAGCCGAGATAAAACCCAAGCTGTATCGTAATGATCCTGCCAATCCCTGCACGTTCGTTCAGCAACTGAAAACGTATGCTGAGAATGGAGTAAAAAATAAGAAAGATTAAGGGTAATAAAGAGTTGTTGATACAGTACTTTAAAAAGGCGTGGCGGGTAGCCCCCATAAATGGCACACGCTGGCTGTGTATAATAAAGGTTGTAATATGCCAGGCCATTATGAATATACCCATCGAGCAGCCCAGCATGAACATACTAAGAAAGTTGGTAGTACCTGCATATTCAGGCACAAGAAACAATGTTGAAGCTCCGAAACTGGATGCAAAATTGCCGGTTAAAGTAAAAATAAGTACTGCCCAGAAAATAAGGAGAAACTGATATTTACGAAAATGAAGGAAGAATAGCTGTACCGGTAAAAAACGGTAAATACCTCTCATCATTTCAGTTGGTCGGCGGAACATTAATTTAATTTACGAATATTTTGCACTAGAACCGTCGCCAGAATGTAGTCTTTGCAATTAAATAATTATTGAATCGTTTTTGCCCGGCGTATTATATACAGGTTTATTACTAACGACATCAGTAAGAACATTGCCACCATCTGGTGTGCTTCCGCAAGTATTTCAAACTGGCCAAACTTGCCAAATACAGTTTTCGGTGCACTCAATACAGTTATTACACCTAATAGTACTTGTAATAATACCAATATAAAAGGCCATTGTTTGGTTTTACCAAGCAATGTGCCTGACTGAAGCTTTGCACGTTTTGTTGCAGCACCAAACCAGAATATGATCAATGTAGCCAGCAGGTAGGCCAGTTGCCTATGCATAAAGTGCACGTTTATTGGGTGATTAATGAAGCTTTGCGCCATCAACCTGTCAGGTATCCACATGCCGTTTATAGTTGGCCATGTTGCAGCTGCCATTGCAGCCTTAAGTCCTGCCATAAATGCACCATATACCAGTTGTACACCCAATACTACAATAATCAATAGAGTAAAATTATGCAGGCGTACGCTATATGCTACTTTTTCTTTAGGCACCAGCAGCTGCAAGGCAAACCATAGGGTATAGCAAAGCAGTATCAATGCTGCTATAAAGTGTAATGCAAGTTTTATATGGTTTACATATAGGTCGGTATCATTAAGGCCACTTGCAACCATTATCCAGCCTATGAGGCCCTGCATTGCGCCTAATATAAAGAGGATGATAAAAGGTATGATCATCTCTTTATCAAAATACTTTTTTACCAGGAAATATATAAAACCAACGGCGAAAACTACCCCTAATAAGCGGGCCCATAAGCGGTGCAACCATTCCCAGAAAAATAAAAACTTAAAATCACTTAATTCAAAATGACTGTTCAGGTATTTGTACTGGGCAATTTGCTTATATCCGTCAAAAGCATGGTTCCAGTCTTTCTCATTCATTGGTGGCATAGCCCCCATAATAGGCTTCCATTCTGTAATAGATAGCCCTGAGCCGGTAAGGCGGGTTACCCCACCTAGTAAAACTTGTATCACTATCATCAATACCCCTGTCAGCAACCAATACGCTACCCATTTCCTCTTATCAACGGCAGTTACCATTGTGTAAATATTTGCACGCAAAAGTAGGGCATGAACACCAGTTTTGTGGAATATAACTATATCCGTAGCTCGCCAGTACTGTATTTGTTAAAATATAACCACTTGGCTTAATTTTTTTATGTTAAATAACAAATACCGGCAATTTATTGTATGCTGTATCATAATATGTTACTATATTTAAATACTACCATTTAAACATAAACAACATATATAAGTGTCCATTAAGTATAATAAACTAACAATGCAGTAATTTTATTATACGAATTATGTATTTTTATACCTCATAGATATATAATAGATAAGAGAATAAACACAATTAAAATCCAACTTTTATGAGAAAAGCGGATGTAGTAACAAGCATTGCCGAAAAGACAGGTATTCCTAAAGTAGATATCCTGGTTGCGCTTGAAGCATTTTTTAAAGAAGTTAAAACCTCTTTAATTGAAGGTGAACCTGTATATGTACGTGGTTTTGGTAGCTTTATATTAAAGAAAAGAGCTGCTAAAATAGGCCGTAACATCAAAAAGAACGTGGCCGTTGAGATACCGGAACATTTTATCCCGGCGTTCAAACCTGCCAAAGAATTCGTGCAAGCAGTGAAAGAATCGAAGCACGATCTTGTTGAGCACAATGAAAACGACCTGGTAAATCAAATTGACTAAGCGCTAACGGCGTTTTTACTATAACTTTGCGCAAGAAAATTAAAATTCTTGCGCAAGGTTCATTTTATATCCTTATTTGTAGCAATAGCTCTTACTGCTGCACTATATTTCCTGGTTAATACAAAACCTCCTAAGGTTGTTAACGAAAAAGGCACTACCGCTGGCCCAATGCAGGGTGGCCAGGGCATGCAACCACATGCACATGCAGCCCCCCCCACCGATTCCATTTTAACAGCAGCACGTACCCAGTTACCTGCACACGCTGTTAGCGAAATTACAGCTATAGAAACACAGCTTTCAGGTATTACAGATTCTACCAAAATGGCGCCCGTTTATACCGAACTGGCTAAGGCATGGCAACAGCATAAACAGCTTCCTGTAGCGGCATATTATTTGTCGAAGGCAGCAAAATTGGAGAATTCAGAAAAAAAGCTCAATTTTGCAGGCCAATTCTTTCTGGACCTCGTACACGAAACCTCATCGGAGAGTGTAAGGATGTGGGAAGCGGAACAAGCAGTATCCTGTTTTCAGCGGTCGCTGGAGTTAAATCCGGGCAACGATACAACGAAAATGGCTTTGGCCGCAACTTATATTGAAGGCGTTGGAGAAACGATGCAGGGCGTACAAATGCTTTTGGGCATTACCCGCGAAAAACCTGATAATGTACCGGCTAATTTAATGCTGGGTCGCTTATCGGTTCAATCGGGACAGTTCGACAAAGCCATTCAGCGTTTCGAAACAATATTAAAACAAGAGCCTAAGAATACAGAAGCTTTGTACTTTTTGGCCGAGTCATACAAAGGGAAAGGAAATAAAGAGAAAGCGATAGCGCTTTTTGAAGAATGTAAGAAGATAGTGAACAAGCCTGAATTTAGCAGAGATATAGACAACTATATAAAATCATTTAAATAACTAAAAAAAATTGTGTTATGCCTTGTGGTAAGAAACGTAAACGTCATAAAATTGCTACCCACAAACGTAAAAAACGTTTGAGAAAGAACCGTCATAAGAAGAAATAATTAGTTAGCAGGTTCACACCCGCTCTGTTTTTCCGATCTTCTTGTAAAGACATATAGTCACACCTTTTACATTTGTAAAGGGTGTGATATTTTGTTTTTGCAATCACTATTCCACTTATTACTATTAATTAAAGCAATAAACCGCTGTAATATGGGTAATTGCGGTATTGTAGTATGTTCACAGAGCAGGGTTGGATAAATGTGGTAGCATGAATAAAGAACTTATTATCAATTCTTCAGGCGATGGCGGCGTTGAGATAGCCCTGCTTGAAGATAAAAAACTTGTTGAGCTCCATTACGAGCGTGGACAAGATAACTTTGCTGTGGGCGATCTGTACCTTGGCAAGGTTAAAAAATTAATGCCCGGCCTCAACGCGGCATTTGTGGATGTTGGCTACGAGAAAGATGCTTTTTTACACTATACCGACCTAAGCCCTTATTTCCGTTCTCTTTTAAAATTCACCAAGCAATCAATAGAAGGTAGCATCGGCGATTTTTCAAAATTCCAGAACGAAAAAGAAATAGTAAAATCGGGTAAGATAACTGATGTTATCAACCAAAAACCCGAAGTATTGGTTCAAATTCTTAAAGAACCAATATCTGCCAAAGGCCCGCGTCTTAGTTGCGAAATATCTTTACCCGGCCGTTTCCTTGTTTTTACCCCTTTCAATGATGTAATAGCTATATCGCGCAAAATACACTCGGCCGACGAGCGTAAACGTTTGCAGCGTGTAGTGGAAGCCATCAAACCAAAGAATTTTGGCGTTATAGTACGTACTGCAGCTGAAGGCAAGAACACCGCCGAGTTGCATACCGATATGATGGAGCTGGTGAAGATGTGGGAGAATATCCAGAAAAACTTAAAGGGCTCAAAAGCACCCCAACTAATATTAGGCGAGCAAGACAAAACAACGTCTATACTCCGTGATCTGTTGAGCGAAAGCTTTCAACGTATTGTAGTGAACGATAAAAAGCTGATGACCGAAACAAAAGAATACGTTTCGCGCATAGCTCCTGAAAAGGAAGAGATTGTTAGCTATCATAGCAACGGACAAGCAATATTCGATACTTACGGTGTAAGCAAACAGGTAAAATCCTCTTTCGGTAAAACAGTAAACCTGTCAAGTGGCTCCTATCTCATTATTGAGCATAC
>CAMLFX010000102.1 GCA_946479435.1 uncultured Sphingobacteriales bacterium
AATACAACCTCAATAGGCCTTGCGGCGAGCGGCAGTGGTGATATTGCCTCATTTACAGGTACCAATAGCGGTACTACGAATGTAACTGGCACTATTACTGTTACCCCAACAGCGAATGGCTGTCCGGGCCCGGCTATCACACCAACCATCACAGTAAAGCCAACCCCAACAGTTAATGCGGTATCTAACCAAATACTATGCAATACTGAATCGACAACGGCTATCAGCTTCAGTGGAGCAGTAACCGGAACTACTTATAACTGGGCAAATAATACAACCTCGATAGGCCTTGCAGCGAGTGGCAGTGGTGACATATCGTCCTTTACTGCTACCAATACAACGTCAGCGCCGGTAACTGCAACTATAACCGTTACGCCAGTAGCTAGTAGCTGTTCCGGAACTGCAAAGACATTCACAATACTGGTGAACCCAACACCTAAAGTGAATACAATACCTGATATGTTTGTGTGCAATGGCAACGCTTCGGGCGATATAATATTCAGTAGTGCTACTTCGGGTACTACCTATACCTGGACCAACAGCAATACAGCTATAGGTTTTGCTGCAAGTGGTACGGGCGATATATCTTCATTTACAGGTATGAATCCGGGTACTTCACCAATTACTGCTACCATATCGGTAGTGCCAACAGCAAATGGCTGCGTTGGCCCTGCAAAAAGCTTTATAATAACAGTTAATCCAACAGAAGTACCTACTATCAGTATTACCAGCAGTGCACCTGCCAATACTGTTTGTATTCATACTAATGTAACCTTTACAGCCACAGTAACTTTTGAAGGTAATAATCCTACTTATCAGTGGAGAAAAAACGGGAACGCAGTAGGAACCAACAGCCCCGTATATGATGATAACCACCTGGCCGATGGTGATGTGATTACCTGCGACCTGGTAAGTAGCGTAGCGTGCCCTTCATCACCTGTTGTTACCAGCAATGCCATCATTACTAATGTAAACATGTATGTCTACCATACCATAGATATATTTAGTGATAAGCAAGGCGACACATTATGCGCAGGTGAAATTGTAAACTTTACCTCGGTAATAACAAACGGTGGCAGTGCCCCTATATACCAGTGGATGAAGAATGGCTTTAATGTAGGTACTAATAACCCTACCTATACTGATGCTGCGATCAGGGATAGGGATGTGGTTACCTGCTCACTTACTACCAATGTGCTATGCCCTGCGGCATCTCCCATTACCAATAGTAACCGTGTCATGATGCATTCCATGGCTAATGTGACCGCTTCGGTAGTTATAGTAGGTGTTTATACAGGTTCATCTTACGTGTTCCACTCCCAAACAACAAATTGTGGTAATAATCCTTCTTATCAATGGATGTTGAACAATACTCCGATAGCAGGTGCTACGCACGATAGCTTATGGATCGCCGATCTGAAAGAAACAGATAGAATAAAATTGGTTGTAATACCTGACAGGCGTTGTACTAATAATGCAACAGCAGGCAGCAACAATCTTTCAAAAGCCCAGGTTACCGGTGTTGAAAGCATAAAGGTTATCGATAGGCTTACCCTGGCGCCTAACCCGAATAATGGTAATTTTATGATTGAGGGTGAAGTGAATGGTTTGCTTCAGCTTAAAGATGCTGACCTGGTAGTGACCAATGCAGTAGGGCAGGTGATGTACCGCTCAAAAATAGACGTGAATAATGGCCGTATAAAAGCAGAACTGCAATTAAGGTCAGTATTGGTTAGTGGAATATATCATTTATCTATCCTTTCTAACGGACAAAGATATGATGCACGCTTTGTGGTTGTTGGAGATTAGCAACTATACTAATTTAGTTTAAATAAAATGGCCCGCATATAGCGGGCCATTTTTATAGCTTTTTAATTAGTTGTTATTATTGTTTAATTTTAGTATATTTGTTGTTGTTTATTTGGGGCGGATAATATCCGCATCGAGACTGAAACATAATACAACACCAGGCAACAAAAAAGCAGGAAAATGTCGCCAACACAACAAAAGACAACAATTAATTCCCAGCTTTAATATGAAGTTCTTTATAAAGATTTGATAAACGCTATCAGGTTGTCACGTTCGTGTTTATTCAGCGCCATGAATTTGTTTTTTGCAACTTCCGCCTCCCCGCCGTGCCATAGAATAGCTTCTTCAATGGTGCGTGCGCGGCCGTCGTGCAGGTAATATGGAGTCCCATTCGTTTTTTCAAACAGGCCTATCCCCCATAATGGTGAGGTGCGCCATTCATTGCCATTAGCTTTGTAATCAACGTAGTTGTCTGCAAGCTCGCTGCCCATATCATGTAGCAACAAATCAGTGAATGGCTGTATGCGTTGGTTGGATATAGCTGCAAGTGTTACATCAACACCTGTCTGTATAACGGGTATGTGGCATCCTGAGCAATTGATCTGTGTGAAGAGTTTTTTGCCTGCTACTACTTCCTGTGCAGTAACATTTCTACGGGCAGGTACACCTAATGAACGTATGTAGAATATAACTGCATTCAGGGTAGTATCGTGTAGTTCGGGGTCATCATTCAGCGCATCCAACTGCGGTTGGCCCCAACTGCTTTCCTGAGAGAAAATAGAACTGGTAATACCCATATCCTGTTGGTAGGCACCTGCTACTTGTACAGCTATTTTGGGTGTATTTGCCTTTAATCCAAAGCGGCCTATTTCCATTTGCTTGCTTTGGAAGTTATATACATAATTGGGCCTGCCGCTGATGCCATCGCCATCCATGTCATTTTCATCGGCATAGGATAGTAGTGTGCTTTCAGGTATATTCTCCAGAAGTCCAAGTCCAAATACAGGTGGTGCCAACCTGGGTGAAAGTGAATGGTTGGCAGGTAATGATGCATAAGTGTTCATGACCGTATAGGTGGGCTTGCGTAGCATTATCTTGGTGCCATCGGCATAAGTCACTTCTTTATCTGTATAGGATATCTGTATTTTACATTCAGGCTGTTTGCCGAATATAGCCACATCTTGTAACTGACCGCCATAGCCATTAACAGGGGAAGGCCCTCCAAATTCATTTGTGCCGTCTCCACTAACACGAAATAGCAGCGATGAATTCACATCGCCCGCAGTAGGGGTACCCTTACCATCGTTATGATGGCAAGAAATACAGGAGACATTATTAAAGATAGGGCCCAGGCCGCTATTGAATGGTGCAGGGGCCGATACAAATGTTTGCTCAAAAGCGGCGTCACCACGATCGTGCGCAAGCTGATCCTGTGCACTCAGGCCTGGTACTGCATGGCTAAATGCTTTCGACGTTTCATCGAAAATGGTTGCCATGCCACCACTCAGGCGTTCGTCGTAGTCTTCTTCATTTAATGGTTCTGCCTTACGGCACATACTAAATGTTACCGTAAGGCAGATAATTGTAGATAGAATAGATAATTTCCTCATTTCCAAAGCTGCACCTGCTATATTAGTCTGTTATGTATTGTATCACAAAAGGTTTCAATTCACCATCAAGTGTTTCTTTAAGGGTAGTTAAAGCTGTCATGATGTTTTGAACCTGTACGCGTTGATTAATGATAGCGTCTTCATAATAACCATTCACATTGTCGAACGAATTGATAGCGGCAGTTAGTTCAGCCTGTATTTTATTATCGAGCGACTTGTTTTTGGTTGCTACTAAATCATTGATGCCTTTGCCATCTTGTCTGTATTTGCCCAGGTAAACATTTTGCATACCAATGATGTTGTTCTTGAAATCGGCCAGGGAGTTGCCTGAATACGGAGACTCAACAATAGAGGGGTCTCTCGCGTCGAAAGGTTCTTTCATTTTACCTTCCCCTACTTCCTCGCAAATGCCAACCATACCATCAACAATGGCTATATATACCTCTTGCTTTTTAGCATATTTGGTACTGCTGCTGCCGGCGTTCATTACTTGCATTGCAAAGTTTTCAGGGGCTTGTGTCCAGCTGGCATACAGGGCGTGGCAAGTATTTTTAAGATCGGTTGCAAGGCTAAGCATGTATTTCTTCTGGCGTTCAGTAATATTTGCAGCCTTACGGTCTCCGTGGTTGCCAAAAATAATGTACTCTATAGGGTGGTAGCCGCGGAGTGATAATGTAATAGATGAAATATCTGATACTTCAAGCGGGTTGTTGCTGGATAATAGGGAGTCCATTTGTACATAATCTGTAGGCCATGTATCCATATTAGGATCGTAGTCATTATCTTCTACAGGGCCAAACAAAAAGCCTTCGCATTGCTCCCAAATAGTACGCATGCTTTTCCATGAACTGCGTGCAGTTTCCAGGTTAGCATCAGTTGCGTTAGCATTCAGTGCTTCTAAAGAATTGTATAAATTGTCAGATGCATCAGCAAGGTCCTTATAACTGGCTACGGCTACATTGGTAGTGAAGTTAGTAAGTACTTCCTGCTTTAATGTATTGAAATCGGTATTATCAACAACTGTTGTTTCAGGGTCTTTACTACATCCGCCAAGCAATACAGCAATAGCTGCACACGCAAATAAACCTTTTTTAGCGTTCATATTATTCTTCGTTTTTAGGAATGTTTATTAGAATCAGATCGTTGTTCACAGTGGTAGTGTAGGTTTGCAAGGGTAGCTCGGAAGGGCCTTTCGTGACTTGGCCATTCTTATCGTATTCACTGCCATGCTGGCTGCACCGGAAGCCTTCAGATGTAAGCTGCAGCTGATTATCCATATGTGTGCAGCGCATCAGAAACGCAGTATAATCACCTTCTTCATTTTTGTGCAGCGCTATATCATAAAAGGTGCCTTTTATTCTAACTATCTGCAAATTGGTTTCTTCAAAAAGAGAAACAGGTATTTCTGCCTGATTTTGATCATTCACTTGTGTTTTATAAGGCTTCACCCTGGCCATAGCAATGCTTGTGACAGTGGGCACAAACATGCCGGCTGCTGTTAGTAAGCATAAGCTACACCCTGTCTTTATGAATTTCCTTCTTTGCATCTTTAGAATGAATAACCAATGCCGATGTTTAAAAAACTTATGTTGGTTGGGTAGGGTAGTGCGTTAGGAGCAGGGTTGATAACTAGTGCCGGGTTTTGATCGCCTGTATTTTGCAACCTTACATCTGCCTTTATGCATACGTTAGGTATTGGCAAATAAGTTAATCCTGCTATCAGGTGCGATTGCTTTAATGTACCATCATAAATAGCTTCCGGTGTTGCCGGTATGCTGGCATTAAGGTCTATTTTTTCATAGCGCCCAAATGCTATTAACTGCCCTTTATCTACGTGCATTGCATGAAATAGGTCGTAGCCTAATTCAAGATAAGTGCCATACATGCTATTGGCGATATTGGTAGCGTAGGCCGTATTTATTTTATTAGCATCGGGCAAAGATATATAGCAACCCAATAGTTTTACGGAAACACCATCTTTGTTGTATTGTACATTCCCCTCTCCTAAATAAACTGGTGTTCCGAAAGCACCGCTGTTCAATCCCAGGCTATCGGCGCCACGTTTGTTTAAACCGGTAGTACCTCCAGTATATCCCGACACCTGGAATTTGAAATTGTTCCAGTTGTATTGAAGTGCTGCTGTTACAGCCACATTGTTGGCCATAGCATTACTTCCTTCGGCCCTGCCACCCATAATGCCTGTGCCGTGCACAAAACCCCTTGAATCGAGGCCATTTACTACAGCAATACTATAGTTCAGCGGCATATTGTTCATAGTGCCGTAAAAGCCTATACCCAGTTCACGCCATGTAGCGGGTATTACAAGCGTTTCAACCAATGGGCGTTCAACACCATTAAAGTTTACCGGAAGGTGATTTTCGTTAAGGATACCAATGCGTGGTATAAATAAGCCGGCTACAATATACTGCCTTGAACTGAGGTTGAATTTGAGGAATGCTTGCTCCATCGCCAATTCACCTTTTTCTTCCATACCGGCAACAAGTGCATTTTCCAGTTCCATTTCTGAAAAGAACGCAATACGTGAATTGAATTGATGGCCTATAAACAATACGGCACGTTCCAGGCTAGCTCTTGAACGCTGCCAGTGAAAATCGCGCTGGTATAGTGCGCTGCCATAGCCCGAAATAACGGTACGCTTATGCGAAACGCCACCGGAATTCAGTGAATCTTCATTTGTAAGTATTTGCTGCTGAGCCTGGGTACGGAACTGGGCGTAGCCATTCGTAAATAGGAAAACAGATAAAATTATGAGTATTGCAGCCTTCATGTTTTTAAAAATGGATGCAAAGATATTGAGTCTCAATTGGCGTGATTATCAAAATCGGGAAATTATTCGCGAGGAGAGAAATGTTGACGATCGCTGAACTTGTCACTTGGTCAATAGTTTATAAATTTAATTATGTATAATAGATTTATAAATAGCGGATAGGAATTGCTGGCGTCTAGATAAACCAACAAGGATTGTATTGATGGTATTAAAAGAAATTATTATTCAAGTTGAGGTTTGCTAAAAAAGGAATTGTTTTTTAAGTTATGTTATAGAAGCGATGGCATGGAACTTTTACCCTTAGGGATAATAAAAACTGGTAATCATGAGACAAGATGAAAAGAAAGAAAAAGAGCAACCAATGACGCCTAATGAAGATCTTCGCCGTAAGGAAGAGGAGAAAAAGCAGCAAAATGTGAACTACGATGAAGAAGAAGAAAAACCCAAAGCTTCTGAATTATTAAGTGGTAGTGATGGTGGTGCTGCCAGCGACGGTGGAGCTGCATAAGCACAAATACTGATTTGATTGCCTCGTATTCACGAGGCATTTTTTATTGCAGCAAACTTTAGCAAATGGTGGTATGATTTTCTTGGTTTGAATGTAAAACAGACAGCTATGAAAATGAATAATCAAAATGAATCGGTAAAAAATGTGCGCCACAATGCTAAAGTTTCAGAATCGGGTGGTAAAAGACCGGAAAATAAAGATAACCTGGATAGCCGCAGTGGAGAAGAGCAAGATTTTAAAGGGAAGGATGTAACGCACAATAAGCGTGAAACCAAAGAAGATAAGCATAAGAAAAGTCACTAGTAAAGACAAATATTTAAGAAATGATAAAGGACATTAATTCTCTTTATCATTTCTTATTTAATACTTGTTTTAGTTTTTGGAATGTCTTTTGTGCAAAATATTTTTGTGTATCCAATCCTTCGCTTGTTGCAGCGTTTATTTTGGCATGGCCAAGTATTTTGTTATTGTTAGCAATAGCATAATAACAGAATAATTTTCCTTCCGATTCTGGAACCACGCTGGCATATCCTGTAATACCTATGCCCCAGTCGCTATTGAAAAGCGTGCAAACATTTATGGCCATTTGGGCAGCAACTTTAGCCGAAACACAATTGCATTGCTGGGCGTGTATAGGCTCCACATTTAAATGATGATATTTCTGCCCAAGATTGAATACTGTGATACCGCCCTGAAAAAATAAAGAAGCATCCGTTGCAGCGGATAATGATAATTGTAGTAACCCCGCTGTAACACTTTCTGCAACCGCAATAGTTTGTTCCTTTCTCTTAAGAAAGTTCCCAATCGGATCAATTAAAGATTTTTCTATCATGATACCTTAACTGCAAAACTAGTACCACCACCTATCCATTTAATTAGATTTTGCAATTTGATGATGGTTTGGCTGTAACTTTAAGTATGGCCAGTGCACACGCCGATCTTCCCTTACATTATGGTAAAGTACCTATTTGGTTAGCCCAGCGTATGCGTGCTTTAGGAGGCGCCATCATTACTTCAATTGTGCAGGATTATGGAAGAGAGGAAGTATTAAAACGTCTTAGCGACCCTTTTTGGTTTCAGGCATTAGGTTGCGTATTGGGTATGGACTGGCACTCCTCAGGTATTACTACATCAGTAATGGGGGCATTAAAAGGTGCTATTAATGAACGTTCATCAGATATAGGCTTGTATGTATGCGGCGGGCGAGGTAAACATTCCAGGCAAACCCCTAATGAATTAATTGCAATAGGAGAAAAAACCGGTCTGGATGGTAAAGCGCTTGCCAGGCAAAGCCGCCTTGCAGCGAAGGTAGATAATACTGCTGTGCAAGATGGCTTTCAGCTTTACCTGCATTCATTTGTACTAAGTAAAGATGGTAACTGGGCTGTAGTACAGCAAGGTATGAATGATGCTACCAGTATGGCACGCAGATACCACTGGCATTCACCGGATATTAAATCGTTCGTGGAAGAGCCACATACATTTATCTATGGTGAGAATATGGGCGACATACTTAATTTAACAGATAAGGACGCGGGCAATACAAAAGCCGGCATACTGCAAATAACCCGGGAAGAACCCGGGAAAATGCTACAGGAAATTCGTAAACTGGTAATGCCAAAGCATCATGAGGTTTTTGCTAAAGATGTTGACCTGAAGAGACTGGGCAGCATACTTGCTATAGCACATGAAACAGAATTGAGAGATACAGAATCACTACTACTTTTGGAAGGCCTTGGGCCACGTACCATGCAATCGTTGACATTGGTGAGTGAAGTGGTACATGGTACGCCATCGCGCTTCAGCGATCCTGCAAGATTTTCATTTGCACACGGTGGTAAAGATGGTCATCCGTTTCCTGTACCAACTAAAGTGTACGATGAAACAATTGAGTTTATGGATAGGGCAGTAAGGGGCGCAAAATTGGGAGACAATGATAAGAATGAAGCGATCAAAAACCTTCATAAGGCTGCTAAGAACCTAGAGCAAACATTTGTACCCAATGATAATTTTGAACAGCTTATCGAAAAAGAAAAAAATGAATCGTGGAAGTATGGCGGCAGAACTGTAAAAGGGTGGGCGAAGAAACCTAAAAGAAATAATGATGGTAACCAACTCTCACTATTCTGAGCAGGTATTAATATGCTACATATAATACTACCATTACAACTCTTCAAGATCAATGAAGCAGATCTAATATCCTATTTGTTTTTAGAAAGCTGATGATAAAAAGATGCCGACCAGCGCTTTGGTAAGGCTCTAATAACCATGCTGCTAATGCTAGATAATGTACCCGGTACAATTACCATTCTGCCTTTTAGTGTTTTGCGTACTGCTATTTCCCCCACCTTTGCCGGCGGTACAGCCATAGCGGTACCAAATTTACCCAGCTGCTTTTTTGTTTCTTCAACAATTTCTTGTTTTGTAAACACAGGTCCTGGGGTTAAGCAGCTTACTGTTATGTTTTTATCCTGCAATTGGTATTTCAATGAATAGCTAAAATATAAAAGCCCTGATTTTGTGGCCGAATACAAATTCTTTTGTGGCATTGGACCATAAGCAGCCATGCTAGCTACATTCAAAATATGTGAGGGCGCATTTTTTTCAAGCAGTGGCAGCAATAGGTATGTTAGCACTACAGGAGATTCCAAATTTACATTTATCATATACCTGAGCGTATCGGCAGGGAGTTTTAAAAAATCATTTGCACCACCCAAGCCGGCAACATTGCATAGAACTTTTAGCGGTATGTTTCTTTTTGTGCACCAGTCCGCAATTTCTGAGGCGGCATTCCTATCGGCAAGATCTTTAGCTAAAGTTTCTACGGTAACATGATAAGTAGTTTCCAGTTTTTCTTTCGATGCCTGCAGGCCTTTTTCATGCCTGGCAACAAGAATGAGGTTATAGCCGCGCTTAGCGAGGGCTTCAGATATAGCGTAGCCAATACCTTTACTACCACCTGCAACAAGTGCATAAGGCTTGGTGTTTTGTGCATTTACAGAAAAACAGCAGGTGAAGAATAACAGGATAATTACTATAAATCTTTTCATTTAGTTGTGTTATATCGGTTTGCCGTGTGTGGCTTTTATTAATGTTCGTTCAAGCGAAGGTAAACTATGTATTAAGCGCATAGAAATTTCGGTGAGTATAGTATTGCCAAATAAGGCTTGAATGTTTCTGCCCCAAAACAAACGTTGGCTAAATGCTCTTCGCCATAACAATTGATATTGCTTTTCCAGCGTTCTTCTTTGCAATTCGGTAATATCAGTTTGTTCTAATAGGCCACTATTTAATAAAATATCGGTTAATATTTTAGCACTTGTTATCGCCATTGACATACCATTGCCACAAAGCGGTGTAATTAAGCCTGCTGTATCGCCACACATTAAGATATGGTTCTCCACACATGGTTTGGCTTCAAAAGATATTTCGTTGATAGTGATGGGCGTACTAAACAAATAATCGGCATTGTTTAATATACCTTTTATAGCAGGATTTTTAAAGATTACTTCTTCAAGATACTCACTCGGGTTGGGTGCATCCACGCCTTTTTTTCTCTTGTAGAAATAGCAGAAGTTGTATTTGTTGCCCTCTATTTTCGAAATGCCACTATAGCCATTCTTGAAATTGTCCAGGCCAATTTCGTCGTCAGGATAATCGGTAAGAATATGATGCTTCACCGCTATGTAGCCCGTGTGATTATTCATAAAATCGCGCTCAAGCTTCTTGTCAAGCATTTCCCTTTTGCCCCAACAGCCGATAACAAATTTTGCATGGAAAGTATCTCCATTCTGTGTGCTTATATTAAAACGATCTTCTTCAAACTTAATATCCGCTACTCGTGTATTCGTTAGCAATACTGTGCCTTTTTTGACAGCTAATTTTGCCAACTCACT
>CAMLFX010000103.1 GCA_946479435.1 uncultured Sphingobacteriales bacterium
TGTATTGCATGTTTACACGCCCTTGCATATCGGCTATGGTGAGGGTATAAGGCTGTGCTTCTTTCCAGTTGATGGATATATTTAGTGTATTATTAGCGGGCACAGGGTATAGTTGCAACGTGCCGCCTTGCTTTGCTAGTTGCGCTACGTCGGTAGGGAAGTATGTTTCGTAGTAATAATAAAAGATAGATCCTCTATTCCTGGTTCCCCAATGGTTGTTGTCAAGCCATTCTTCAGAAGCGATACGTATTATTTGGTTGAAATTATTGTAGGTTATTAGCGACCTGCTTGCTTTTACACCCGTATGCAGGTTATAGTCATAATCGTAGTAAATATTTTCAGTGATATTGTTGTTAGCGCCGGTATTGTTTAATTGATATCCGGTTGTATCCATAGTTTGGGTACCGCGGTTGTAATGCAACATCAATTGTTTTTCCACAATGCCATTCGTATTCAGCGTATAGTATGTTTCGTCAGTATTTTTCCAGGCGTTATGATTCCATTCCTGTTTTACATGTGAGGTGAGCATGTTATCAGCATTATAGGTATATATGTCTTTAGCCTGGTTTTGTAGGGTGCCCATACTATTATCAGCCAAAAAAGTTTTTTCGGTGAGGTTGTTGTTCGCATCGTAGGTGTATTGTACCTGGTACAATACTGCGGCAACCCACTGTTGCGTATTTGCATCGTAGCGGTAACCGGTTTCGGTCATCATTTTGCCTACAGTGTTATAAGTATATGCAACAGCAATTCTTGGTAAAAAACTTCGGACTATATTAGACCATACAAAACTGCTGTCGGTAATCTGCAGGTGGTTGGCATTATAACCATAAACGGCCTTTTGAATTACTTCCAGATTGCCGGTATTGCTATTCAGTGCGGCAACGGCATGTGCTGCCGCGTTATCATACGCATCGTAAATGACAGTTTCCTGCCGTGTTACCATACCTGTTGAGGGCTCGATATACCGGGCAGTATCGAATTTTGGGATAGCACTGCCATCGCCGCCACGGTTGCCGCTATACTTGTACGCTATTGAATCATTCAGTATATAAGCGCCCGCCAATGGACTAAAAGCGTAAGCGCTGGCGGCAATAATACGTGAGTTGATTGCGTTGGTTTTAGTTTGTGGTTTGCCTACCTGTACAAACGATAAGATATTATTTTGATTGAAGATAGTTGTTGGGGACGGTTGTGCAACACTTGCGCTAGCATGTACCAATAAGGCAGCAGCTAAATAAATCAGCTTTTTCATGAATAGGGTTTAGGCAGCTAAGATAGTATTTATTTTTTTGTTAAAACAAAGGCGCAGCTAGTGCCACGCCTTTTATTGTATTGAGATAATGGGATAAGCTACCGTACTACGCTGAATCTACCATGCTGCACGGCTCCTTTATCGCCTTTAAGTATAATGTTGTACACACCTTCCGGTAGCATCGATACATCTATGGTTTCGTTAGTATTCTTGCTGTTGTATTGCATGTTTACACGCCCTTGCATATCGGCTATGGTGAGGGTATAAGGCTGCGCTTCTTTCCAGTTGATAGATACATTTAAAGTATTGTTAGCGGGTACGGGATACAGTTGCAACGTGCCGCCTTGTTTTTTTAGTTCAGTTACGTTGGTGGTTGCAGGCCTCACATACACGTCTTTACAAAATACGGCCCTGCTGCCCTGGTCATCATTGCACAACAAGCTAATAGTTTGCAGGCCCGTTGTAGAAAATACATGCTTCAGCTCATCAGTATTATAAGCGGTACTGGTTGTTGATGGGTAATTTAATATTGGCCTGCGTAATATACCGGCACTGCCGCTTGTATTGTTGCAATAAAGCACGTGCTGTGTATTGTTATAAGTATACACGCAAGGTGTACTTACCACGGCATCGTTATTGAGCGCAGAGGTGATAAACGGTGTATTGGTAATAGAGCCGCTAATAGCCAGGGTAACGGTTTTAGTGATACCATATCCTTTTGCTATCACCTGTCCGCAATCTGATGTAAGTACGAAGCCACTTAGGCTTGAAATTGCGGGATACACACCCTTATCAGTAATTGTAGGCGTGCTTAAAAGATCGCTGCCAAAATTGTATAGTTGCAAGTCGCCACCGTAAGACATTGTAAGTGCATAATGGCTGCCATTTTCATAATGCATAGCAAATAAGCGCGCCCTGTGAGAGGTACCTAAGTCTGGCAGTTTGGTGAGGGTAGGGAAGGCGGCAAGCGATGTGCCAAAATCCAGGCGCCAAAGCCCCGCATGTCCCGATGCATCATCTTCAGTAAGCAACCCAACCCAGTTGCTCCCTGTTTTCATAATGCTCAGTTGCATTGGCTGCGATATGAATTTGGCGTGTGTATAAGTTACCACAGGTGTGTTGCTCAGTGAGCTGCCGAAATTAAGGCGGTAAAAGGTCTGGTCTTCAGCAAAGCCGAAGCCATACCATGTATTATTATCTTCATCCTTTACTACATCGATAGCCAATATGTGCCCTGCGTTCACATTGCCGTTGGCAGTTATATAGGTATAAGTGCCTGTTGTTGAATTGGGGTCAGTACCCAGGCTGTCTTTAATGAACGCCGCGCCTACCCAATTAGTACCGGAAGAGAAAAAATACCAGATACCATTGTCATAGCGCATAACCCCCGTGCTGAAATAGCTATGTATATTGTTTTCAAATATGCTATCGGTGATTATGGTTTGGTCGGCGTTAAAGTTGCTGTCTAGCAGGCTTAATGTTTTGGCCGCGAAAGGTGCAGTTATACTTATAGTATCATATTGGGTAACGGTGTCGGCAACTATTACTTGTGCGCGTACAATACTGCTTAGCAAGCATAAAATGCATAATAAGGATGTTTTCATATTATTGGGTTTGTATATACAAATAACGTCAAAGATTCCGTTAATTCAAAAGTATTCGAGAACACCAGGTGTTTCCGGCAAAAAAAAGGCGCAGCCAAAGCCGCGCCTTTTATTGAGATAATGGGATAAGCTACCGCACTACGCTGAACTTACCATGCTGCACACCGCCTTTAGTGCTTAGCATACTCAGGTTATAAATGCCGGAGGGTAACGCACTAATATCTATTGAGTGTATAGTATTGCCCAAATATGTTTGTTGCATTACCTGCCTGCCTTGCATATCGGTAATACTTACGGTGTGTATTTGTTGCTTGTCTTCATTTAGCTGTAGGTATAGCGTATTGGTTGCGGGTACAGGGTATAGCTGCAACTGTGCATTGCTTTTACTTATGTTAGTTACAGCAGTAGGTGTGTAAGGCGCGTAATAGAATTTATTGGCTCCCGTCATTATGGTGTTTACCCATGCAAAGCCATCCCATTGCATGGTACGCTCGTAAGTGAGGTGGTGATCGCTATTGTGTGTATTTGTTGTACTGTCGCTTCTTTTCCAGATACCTGCATCTTTAAAGCCGTATATGGAAGTCAGCAGGTCGTCATTGGCATCGTAGGTATTTACAAAGCGGTAAGTAGTATCTATGTGGCCCATTGCAAACGGGTCGGTAAGCTGGTACTGTACTGCTACTTTATTAGTGGCCGTGTATTTATAAGCCATTCCCTGTCCGTTCATCCATGTATTGAGGCTGGGGTCATCGAGCAGGCGCACATATTTATATACACAAAGATTGTTGCTGTTGTAAAACAGGTAGGTGCTGTCTTCAACTATCAATGTATCGGCACGGTGTCCTGAGCCTATTATCTGTATTGCATTTCCGTTGCCATCGTAATTGTAAACATGGCGGGCAGTAGTATCGCTTTGCAGGGTACTGCTATTCCACGAAATAGTATAGCTGACCTGTAACAGGGTGCCCACATTGTTGTACACATATATGTTGGCCATAGTTGGCTGCCAGTTGCCCGATATAAATTCTTCGGTAGTATCGGTTGCCACTTTACCACCTGCATCGTAGGTGTAAGATTCGCGTATATAGTTTTGCCAGCCGCCGCCTACAAGGTTTTCTGTAAGCCTTGTGGTGATACGGTCCTGCGCATCGAACAATTGTATTTTGCGTTCTGTAGGTACAGGTGTACTGCCACCTGTGTAATACCGGTAGCTGGTATCGAAATTATGTTCTTCGTAGGCTGCACAACCTCTGCCGCTGGTGCTGATATATGCATAAGCAATAGAGTCGTATGATTCATCTTGCGCCAGCTGATCGTTATACCGCAAATGCGCCTCTGACAACATACGGGTTTGTGCCTGCGAGGCGAAACAGCTAAAAAGCAATGCTATTGCGATGAGATGTTTGTACATAGAGTTTACAATTGCCTTAAAGCTAGCAAAATATTTCAGGCTTTTTCCTCCGTCTGCTCTATATGGTACACCGATGCGTGGGGCAGGGGGTGTATTTCGCTTTTTATATGGCTGGCCCAGGCCTTGGTGAAAGACGCACCAAAGTATAGTATAAGCGATGAGTAGAACACGAATAGCAGTATAAGCACCAGCGCCCCCGATGTACCGTACAGCTCTTGCAAATTGCCCGATAGCATCCACCGCAGTGCATATTTACCTACGGTAAACAGCAGGCCTGTAGCGGCTGCGCCTGCCAGCGTTACCTTCAGGCGGAAGCGGCCATCGGGCAGGTAGCGGAAGATGATGAAGAACCAGGCTGTAACCACCACCAGCGATACGATATGGTTGAGCACGCCATACACATAGCTGCCAAGCGTGGGCGATATCTGGTACAAATAACGGCCCATGTACACCTGCATTATATCGACCCCCATAACAGCGAGGAACAACAGGCCGGTGAACAGGATAATGCCCACCGCTTTGGTGCGCGATATGAGTATAGAACGGAAATTGCGCTTATGTGTGAGGCGCACATTCCATAGCTGGTTGATAGAGCCACTGATAACCTTGAACAAGGTGGTGGCCACAAAAAGCAGGAAGATAAAAATAAGGGTAGTGGCCAGCAGGTTGAACTGGTAGCCATGTACGCTGCGTATTACCGATAGTATTTGCTGTCGCCCCTGTTCGCCCAGCACTTCTTCTACTTTGCCCATTATTCCCCTGCCAATGGTGCGGCGGTCGAAGAACAGGCCGAAGGTGCGCACAATGATCATGAGCATGGGGGGCAGTGCGAAAGAGGTGAAGAAGGCCGTAGCGCCTGCCATACGCAGGGCATCGTTAGCGGCAAGGTCTTTCACCGCAGTTTTGATAACCGAGATAATATTGGGTATTTTAAATTGCATGTGTGCGGATATATAAATATGTGTAAAAACCGAGCCAAATGCCATTTGCTGGCACAGTATTGATACATACTTAAGCGTATTGGCTGTAACCTTTCCGCCTAACGGCGGATAAAGGGCGGCCAGGCACCGGGGCTATCTTTAGGTAGCCCCTATTTGTTTGGAATATAATGTGTTGTGCGTTTTAAAAGCGTAAATTGCCGCAGCAATTACATATATATTAAATGAATAAAAACGGGCCTATAGTAGTAATAGAAGATGATTTGGATGACCAGGCTCTGCTAACTACTGTTTTTAACGAGTTGAATTATAGCAACGAAGTAAAATTTTTTACAACCGGCGATGAAGCTTTACAATACCTGGGCAATGATGATGTGCGGCCCTTCATTATCCTTTCGGACGTGAATATGCCCAAGCTGAATGGCTTTGCTGTGCGAAATATTGTACACACCAGCCAGGCTATGAACAAAAAGAGCATACCGTATATATTCTTCTCTACATCGGTAAGTGGCGAAGCTGTAACCGATGCCTACAACCTGTCGGTACAGGGCTTTTTCCTGAAGCCGCACGCCTACGATAAGCTGAAGAAAACCATTACCCTGATAGTGGAATACTGGAAAGAATGCTACTCGCCCAGCGGCTATTTTTAGGTGGCTGATAGTGAGGGCGGTAGGTGGGCGAAAAATGCATTAAATATATTATGCCTAGCTTACACTCATTATGACAGAAACATGGTTGATATTTAAGGATGCGCTGCACGAGTGGCGCTGGAAGCACACGGGTGCCGACAGGAAAGTTTTAGGCGCTTCACCAAGAGGGTTCAAAACCCGCGAAGATTGCCTGGCCGACGCTATAGAACATGGTTACAAAGGCGAATAATTAACTGATTTTCCGCAAGCAAAAGCGGTATTATTTTAAAAAACAAATTGCAGGTGGTAGTAATGCCCCTGCAATTGTCGTTTTAGTGCCGCCCGCAAGTGCATCCTTCCTAATACTCACTTGCAAATTTTCTACCCAACATGGTAATGTTTATTGGTAGTATTCGTATTTGTATACCAATAGATACGGTTCTGTATATTCATTTGTTTGATTCGGTATAGATGTTTCTTTGAGCTTATTACCAAACGTGTCTCTTTCAATGACTACTTGAGAGAAAATGATATTACCATCTAATATGGAGATGACAGTAGTATCGTTATTTAAATATTCGTAGTAGTCATTGCCCTCAATGCCATGCTGGGATTCTAACCGGCTATTTCGGTTGAATATTAATGTATCATTGTTGTGCGGTTTTGTCTCAAACGATTTTTTGGCATTGTTATAGAAATACGTGGAAGAAGTATAAGTGTTTTGAGAAAGTAGTTTTGTAGTGCGCTTAAAATCTATTTTATTTTCATGATAATAAATACTTCCTGTTAGCTGTTTCTTTTGGTCATATTGGTAAACACATAACCGTTTGTCCGTGGTATTCCTGGTTGATAAAACAAACCCGGCCTTATCGAAAGAATCAATATCTACAGATTTTAGTTGCTTTTTAACTGGTTTTCCCATCACTATTTCTGTAGTATAGGTCTCGCATGTTATCTTCTTTACGACCCCTTTATAGCCACGCTTTATTAGCTCAGGTGTTTGCAGGATATTGGCGTATTGCTGTGCAAAAAGACTGGTGGTAAAAAATATTGCTAGCAGCGTAGTTATTACATATTTCATATGTTGGTGATTTGAAAATAAAAATAATATTTATTAAATTATTTTTGTGAATTTATTTTTTGTTGTAAATTTGCTTTTAACAAGGTAGGGCTAATACCTTTCAAAAAATAGCTACCAGGTTTTCTATAGTGCCACCTGCAAGTGCATCCTCTCTAACACTCACTTGCAAATTTCCTACCTAACATGTGTGGATGCTAATTATCGTAATATTCGTAGGTGTAATTGGCTTTAGAAGTAGCGTTAATGATCATTTGGTCTATTATTACTTCTACAGGGTTTGAATTTTTATCTGTTAATAATGTTTTCTGTATGTCCATTAGCAAGAAGTCGCCACTGCCCATATAATCCAGATATTCTTTTTTGGTACGCTCGTTCACATAAACGCATGCAACTTTCAAGCAATGTTGAGGGCTTGCCGAACAACCCGAAAAGGTATCTATCTTATTAGTTCTGTTCAATATTATGATCTTTACCCTATCGGTTAAACTGTATTCGATACCGGCCTTGTCGTAATCATATTCCGTGTATTTTATTATGCGGGGATTTTCATAGGTGTATGCATTGAACGTCGTTTTAATCCCGTTGGTGTATAGAATAGAATGATCGAGTTTATTATTTACATAATTATAAATAGTTGTCTCATTGTTTTTCAAGTTTTTCCTGTATTGTAAAAAACCGTTTACGTCAAAAGAATCGATAATGTTTTCTTCAATCGTATCCTGCATTGCATTGCCATTATTCATTTTAATATTGTACGTAGTCTTTGTTACTTTTTTTACTTTCCCTTTGTAGCCCATTTGTATTGCATCAGGCACTTCCCAGACGTTTTTATAGATTTGGGCAAAGACGGTGTTCGCCATAAACAACATAAATAATATTGCTGTGATATATTTCATATAAGTGATTTTGAAGTAAAAATAATATTCTTTAAAATATTTGTTTGGTTTATTTTTTGTTGTAAATTTGCTTTTAATAAGGATTGGTTAATTCCTTTCAAAAAATAACTGCCAGGTACTTCTTATGCCGCCTGCAAGTGCATCTTTCCCCAATAATCACTTGCAAATTCCCACCCATCATGGCCGATGTAGTAGAAGTAATACACAAAATAAACTACGAGGTAAATTATACCAGCCTAAATAAAGCCACATCGGCCATAAGCCAACAGCTTAAAGAGTTGGAGCATCTGAATAATACCTTCAAAGGCTACAGGCTGCAATTGAATAACACTACAGAGGTAAAATCGTTGGAGGCCCTTTCAGTTAAGATAGGCACAGTAACCCAACAGATCGAGAAACAAACATCTAAGTTGCAAGGGGCGCTATCCCAAATAGGTAAAGGGATAGCGGGTGGCCTGAACATACCTACCAGTCTGGAGGGTCTTGTGGAGAAAGGTGTAAGTATGCTAAAGGATTTTGCGGTAGAAAGCGGACATATCGCTGAAAAAGCCGTGCAAGCTGAGGCCGCTTTTCAAGGCCTGAACAGAGCAGGGCTACTAGACGATTTGCGTGCTGCAACACAAGGGCTGGTAAGTGATGTTGACCTGATGCAGCAAGCTGTGCAGTATGAAAAACTGGGTGTGCCTGTTGATAAGCTTACTGCTGCAATGGGTTATGCAAATATAAAAGCAATAGCAACAGGTGAAAGTGTAGATACGCTTGTTGGCAATATACTAACAGGTATTCAGGAACAGTCGCTACCTGCGTTGGAAGAGTTAGGTATAGATACATCGAAAGTTAAAGATGAATTTAAAAATACAGGTGACTTTGCCCAAGCTGCGTTTAGTGTGATAATGGATGAATCGGTAAAAGCGGGTGATGATTTAGATGCGTTCGCTAAAAAGCAGGCGGAAATAAATACCAACATTACCAATATGCAGCAAGGGTTTGGTAACTTTTTTAATTACGCAAAAGGAGCCTTGTTCGCATTTGGTCAAGATATTGTAGATACGTTTTCAAATCTCCCAGACTATATAAGATTTGGGCCGGAAGGAGGTAAATCTAATTCGCAGAAATATGAAGAAGGCGTAAAGGCCCAAGAATTAAAAGCTGCGTCGGACAAAGCACAATCAGATTTGGCTAAGAATGAATATGATGTAAGTTTTAAGTCTTTTTCCGATAGGTATCAGAAAGCAAATGCACAGGAAAAAAAGCGAATAAAAGAAGAGGCAAAACGAGCATATGAACAGCTAAAGAAAAAAAGGGTTGTTGAAGCAGGAGGTTTTAAGCCAGCAATCAGTGTTGCAATAGCAGTTGTTGATGATGCGTATCTAATATTATTTCAAAATTTGAATTCATCTGTAAAAGAGGCTGTAAAACCCGTATATAATCACAAAATCAAAGCAAAGAAGATAGACTCTAGTCCTCAAAAGCCAAGGGAGGTTGACAATATTAATTCGCTACCATTATCCAATGACGCACCTAAGCCATCGGATATGAAATTCAGTACTGTTGAGGCGCCAAGTTTTAATCCTGACAAAGGGCCATCGAAAGCAGCGAAAAAGATATTCGGTAACGACCTTGGAGGGATGACACCTGAACAGCGTCGCGAAGCAGAGATAAAAAGATCTATCGGTGCATACAAACAACTAACCCAAGCCGCTGTCGATGCCTACCAAACCATAACCGATGTACAGATACGTGCACTGGATAAAGAAATTGAAATAAGACAGAAACGTGTAGATGCCGCCACTAAGCTTGCCGAGCGTGGCAATACCGAGGTACTGCGCATAGAAGAAGAGCGCCTCAACAAAGCACAAAAGAAACGCGAGGAAATAGCCCGCAAGCAAATGATAGTGAACGCCGCGTTGGCGGTATCGAACGCTATTGCGGGTATAGCCGAAACAGCCACCACAGGCCCGGCGGCCATTGTGCTGATACCTGCGGTAATAGCAGCCATCATTGCTGGTTATGCAGCCGTTACGGCCGTTACCAAAGAAAGCACAGAACAGGCTTTTGCCGATGGTGTAG
>CAMLFX010000104.1 GCA_946479435.1 uncultured Sphingobacteriales bacterium
TCATCTTCTTTATTTGCTGCTGCCTTTTTAGGAGCTGCTTTCTTTGCTGCTGCCTTTTTAGGAGCCTCTTTCTTTGCTGCTGCCTTTTTAGGAGCTGCTTTCTTTGCTGCTGCCTTTTTAGGAGCCGCTTTTTTGGCCGCAGCTTTTTTAGGAGCTGCTTTTTTTGCTGTTGCCATAAACTGTGAATTTAAGGGTTAAAAAAAAACCTTATGGCAAAATCGCCGAGCGGGTTAGGCTTCGGCGATTGCTGATACTTCTTTTACAGACACTAATGTCTTAGTGCGGGTCTTACGAAACTCCACAATACCATCAACCAGCGAGAAAATGGTAAAATCTCTACCAAGTCCTACGTTTGTACCGGGATGATATACTGTACCACGCTGACGAACAATTATATTGCCTGATATAGCAGGCTGACCACCGTATATTTTAACACCAAGACGCTTACTCTGGGAGTCGCGGCCGTTCTTTACACTGCCTTCACCTTTTTTATGTGCCATTGCTAAACTTAACTATTTACGAATTTACAAATTAAAATTAAATAATTTCATTTATTTTGATCTTCGTCAGGTATTGACGGTGACCATTCATTTTCTGATAACCTTTACGGCGTTTCTTCTTGAATACAATTACTTTATCACCTTTCAGGTGGTCGAGGATTTCAGCTTGTACTTTAGATGAACCGGCAAAGGTGAGTTTACCTTCTTTACCCGTCATCACAACATCTGAAAATTCAACTTTATCGCCTACATTACCTGTCAGGCGGTGTACAAACAATTCATCATCCTTCTGTACTTTGAATTGTTGGCCGGCTATACTTACTATCGCAAACATGACGCTCCTAAAATATTTTGCGCAAAGTTAATACAGTTTTTTCATTTTAAACAAATAAAAATTTCATTTTATAAAATTTGATTCTGCTTTTATATTAGCTTTCTTATGCCCATCGATACCAGATCAACCTATATCAGCACTTTTTTTACCGCCTTATGCTATGGCCTTGGCTTGTACCTTATACAGATATTTCTATACAAATGTGGTATGCTACCCTATTTTCCTGAAAGAGGTTCACTGACGAATTGGGATGGTATTTTTTATTACAGTATAGTACACGAAGGATATAGCTACAACAATTGGGTAAGTAACACTGGGTTTTGCGTCATGTTTCCCTGGATATGGAAATTGAGCCATTTAGGCGTTTATGGTATATGCTTGCTTAATATTACTCTTTTCGCATTGGGGTTTAGTCTTTTATGCAGGTTGATGAAGCCTTCAATTAGTGAGCAATGGTTGTGGCTGAGTACTCCATCGCTATATTTTGCATTTATACCCTATCCTGAAGCACTTTTCTTTTTATTCATTACAATAGCGCTTTATGGTATGCAGTATAACAAACGTTACTTAGTGTGGGTAGCATTATGCTGCTCGGCGCTCACGCGTATGAATATTGTATGCCTGGTACCCACATTTATACTTGCCGAGATAATAACAAACGACCGGAAGCGCTGGTTACACTCAATTGCAATAGCTTTTTTGAATTATTGCCTGCCGCTTTTTATAGGAGTTACCATCTTTGTGCTGTATCAATACAAAAGAACAGGTGTCTGGTTTGCATATTTTATAAAACAGCGCACAATATGGCAGCGGGTATTTTCTTTACCCAGGCTTCCTTTCCAGGTAGCCAGCGGGCCGGCTACTTTATGGATAAATGCGCTTGCGCTTTTTGTAAGTTTACTTGCTCTGGTTTTTATATGCATCTTATTTATCAATTGGGTAAGAAATAACAAACAGGCAAATAAATTGTATGTCCTCTCTAACCTCTATCTTTTATTCTCAGCTTTATTAATTGTTTTTTATAACCCTAAGTGGGGAGGAAGCGGTACTACCAATGTAATAGGCGCACACAGATACATTCTTGTATCACCTTTCTTTTTTATTTTTCTACAACATGCTACCAATAATAAACAATACAAAATATTGCACTTTATATGCGTGCTAATTGCCGCTAATACATTTTGGCTGGCCTTTGGCTCTTATTTGCATATACAAGAGTTCTTATTTTTCAACTTTAATACACTTATCATATTATGTTATATGGCGGTGGCCAATAAAAAAATAACATGGACTTCAATAACGTTGATCGCTGTAAACGTTTTGCTGCAAATAATGTTAATGCAGCGTTTCTTAGGCAACCTGAGCATTGACTAATTAAGAAGGTTTAGCCACATTAATCGGTGATAAAATCGTTTCTACCGAACAGTAGCTATGCCTCAACAGCTATAGAGACTACAAACAAATGTTCTTTAGCAAGAGCAAAACAAGCGAATCTTACAATCACACCTCCATGTAGACTGTGCAGGTAGCACCGTAAAGCATATCTTAGCTATCACAATTAGGGCACTAATGAAATTTATAACCTATTGGTCTGCGTTGGCCTTTATAGCTCTGCTGGTATTGATGAGTGGTATATACTACAGCCAGCAAATACATTTTTGGCCCCAGGGTATACATGACTGGGCCCAGGCCGATCGCCTGTCGCTGGCCATAAGTTTCTACGATCACGGCATGGACTTTTTTCACCCCCGCACGCACAATATTTATTCAACTGATGGTATAACCGGGGTAGAACTACCGTTGCAAAGTTATTTAGCTGCCATTGGTGGTAAAATATTGGGACGCAATCATATCAGCGCCTGCTTCCGCCTATTAGATATCATTATTACCTGTACAGGATTGCTGTTTTTATTCCTGGCATGTTACAAGGCCACGAAAGATTTTGTATTCAGTATTTTCCCGGCGTTGTTCATATACATGTCACCTATACTTATTTACTACACCTGCAACTATGTACCCGATAGCGCAGCTTGTGCATTGACCTTCATTAGTTTTTATTACATTATTGATTATACAAATACCAATAACTCACGCAAATTAGTATGGGCAATATTTATACTTACGCTATCCTCGCTCATCAAGACATCGGAAGTTATATACTTGCTAGGGTTTCTCGGTTATGTTTCATTTCAACGTATAGCAAAATCAAATAATTTTAATAAAAAAGAAAACCGGGCATTTATTGTTGTTGCAGTAATAGGCTTGGGGCTAATAGCACTACAATATACTTACAACCAATATTTGAATACTAAATATAACAGCACTGTATTCCTGGCCAAACCTAATCCATTTCGAGATTGGCAGCATGCAAACTATTTTTTTACTGCCAGCTTTAAACATGTATGGATGAAAGAATACCTGTTACTAGCACAATACCCACTGTTTGTAGCAATAGTTGTAGTAGGTATTATGCTTCTATACCGTGAACTAAACGGAAGGAGACAATTACGCCTGCTGTTATTCTTTTTAGTTGGTACAGCCTGTGTTACCTATTTGATGGGTGGACAAATGCTGAACCATGATTATTATGCCGTATCGATGTACATACCTTTATGGGCATTTGCACTTATAGTATGCACCATCGCCTTCCGGAAGTACATTACACAAGCAGATGGACTTAAGCTGTCGCGTGCGGGTGTGCTAAGTGCTCTGCTCATTTGCTTTTTCTTTGCCGACTACCATAGTCATCAGCGATTGCAATTAGGTTACATTGGTTATTCTCCTTCTCAGCCATTATGGTTTGTAGACGGCAAGAAACTTTTTAATGAGCTGCGCATACCCGCTGATGAACGTATTATAGTATTGAACGAAGATGCACCAAATACTGCGCTTATATACTTTGACCGGCGTGGCTACCATGTGCCTCCTGCAGTGATGCACAATGGTAGCTGGCTAAAAGCATTTGCAAAAAAATTGAATGTGCGTACTATAGTGTACGATAATAGCTTTCCTAATAACACTATTAATGCAGATGGAAGCTTTGAGCAAAACTTTGCCTGGATAGGTAGCGATGACAGAATAAGTGTGTACCAACTAAAGAATAAATAAGTTGCAATACTAGATCTCCGACTAATTTATTGCATGTAAACTTACTCCCTTAGGCACTTATTACCGGATAAGTTCCTAATGTCTGGACAAATAAATGGTGTTGTTCGACTTTTTACGAAAATATGATTCCGTACCTTTACCTTCCCATTATAAAATATGGTAATGAAGATAAAATCGTTTCTGGCCAAACCTTATGCAGCAATAGTAAACAGCCGCATAAAAAAGAATATGGCCACTGCCCTGGCCGACCAACAGGCAATTCTTCAACAGCTATTAAAGACAGGTACTAAAACAGTATTTGGGAAAGACCACCATTTTGCTGCAGTAAAAGAATATAACGAATATAGTAAAGCAGTACCCATACGCGACTATGAAGCTTATAAAAGCTATATAGAGCAAATAAAAAACGGTGCGCAAAATGTACTTTGGAAAGGCAGGCCCATGTATTTTGCAAAAACATCGGGCACAACAAGTGGTGTAAAATATATACCGATAACTAAAGACTCTATACACAACCATATAGATACTGCTAAAGATGCCCTGCTGTGCTACATGTCGGAAAGCGGCAATACATCTTTTGCTGATGGCAAAATGATATTCCTCTCAGGCTCGCCGGAATTAGAAAGAGTAGGAGGCATACCTACCGGAAGACTTAGTGGTATTGTCAACCATTTTGTACCTGGATATCTGCGCCGAAATCAATTGCCTTCTTATGAAACTAACTGCATAGAAGACTGGGAAACAAAACTGGATAAAATTGTTGCTGAAACTATTACCCAGGACATGACGCTTATTAGCGGCATACCCCCATGGATGCAGATGTATTTCGATTGGTTGTATGAACGGAGTGATGGAAAAAAAATAAAAGACTTGTTCCCCAACCTGCAAGTGATAGTGCATGGAGGTGTAAACTTTGAACCCTATAAAGCCAAACTATTTGAAAGCATAGGCGCAAAGGTTGATGCAATTGAAACCTTCCCTGCATCAGAAGGCTTCTTCGCCTTCCAGGACACGCTTGACCAGGAAGGCCTATTGCTAAATACTAACTCAGGCATATTCTTCGAATTTATACCGGCGGGTGAAATATTTGACGAACACCCCACAAGGCTTTCGCTGGCCGACGTGAAGATTGGCGAAAACTATGCGCTGATAGTAAACAGTAATGCCGGGTTATGGGGATACAATATTGGCGATACAGTGCGCTTTGTAAGCATCGATCCATATAGAATTGTGGTAACGGGCCGCATCAAGCATTATATCTCTGCTTTTGGCGAACATGTTATTGGGGAAGAAGTAGAGCATGCATTGCTGCAGGCATCTAAAGAACACAATGCACATATTACCGAATTTACCGTAGCACCTATGATACAAAACAATGAGGGTTTACCTTATCATGAATGGTTTATTGAATTTGAACAGGCACCTGACAACCTCGCTGACTTTGCATTAGCAATAGATGCGCATTTGCGAAAAAAGAATATTTACTATAACGACCTGATTGCCGGCGGCATATTGCAACCACTTAAGATACGCAGTCTCAAAAAACAGAGCTTTATTGAGTATATGAAGTCTATAGGCAAGCTGGGTGGGCAAAACAAAGTACCAAGGCTTAGCAACGACAGGCAACTCGCTGATAGCATCAGCAAATGGACGATTGACTAAGCTTTTATTTTTTTGTTTGCAGCAACGCCTGGTATTGTGTAGGTTGATCGAGAATATTCAATGCTTTCTTCAATTCATCATCAGTCTTTAAACTATTCTCTATACGCCCACGTAAGTAATAATAGCGCGATACTATTTCATTTTCCAGCAAGTGCGTTATTTCTGCTTCGTGTTTCAGCAGATCCTGCTTTTTATCATGGCTTACTTTAGTTGACAGATTGTTAAAATCAGCTTTAGCAGCTTCAAAATATTTTTCCCTGGTTGCTACCGCCTTAAATGAATCAAGTGCTATTTCAGTTTCTGTTTTGTACGAATAATCTTTATTATCCAGCCATTTCACAAATTGGTTAAATTCTTCTTTCGATATAGTAAAAGATGATGCAGCTGGGATAGTATTATGCTGTTTAGCGTATTGCGTGGCGTAATCGAAAAAATAATTCTTTACATATAGCGCAATAGCCAGCTTGCTTATTTCCTCATCTTCCACTTTTATATCGGGCTCAACACCACCGCCGCTTAATACCTTACGGCCATTCTTAGTGGTGTAGGCTTTTTTAAGCGAATCGGGTATTTTACCAACACTGCCATCTGCATTGCGATTTGTATAATCTAGCGCCTGTATGCATCGTCCACTGGGTGTATAATATTTTGCTGTAGTCAGTTTTAGCCTTGCATTATACCCTAGTGGCCGTGTTACCTGCACCAGCCCCTTACCGTAAGATCTTTCTCCTATTATAACTCCCCTGTCCAGATCCTGCAATGTACCCGATACTATTTCCGAGGCGGAAGCCGAAGAGCTATTTATTAAAACAGTAACAGGTATATTAGCATCCCACACAGGGCCATTTGTATGAAAATCTTTGTCCCATTCTTTCATTTTACCTTTAGTGCTCACTATCAGTTGCCCCCTATCTACAAATAGGTTGCATACATTTACGGCTTCATCCAGCAAACCGCCGGGGTTATTGCGGAGATCCAATACAACGCCCGTCATCTTGGGCTCCTTTATTTTCAGGCTATCCAAGGCATTGCGTACCAACCTGCTACAGCCGGGCGTAAATTGAGTAAGACGCACATATCCTACATTACCCGATGGGCCCACCAGACCTGCAAAAGGCACGCTCGATACTTCTATCTCTCCTCTTGTCAGCATTTTAACGGCATCTTTACCTGTATAAACATCTCTTACTTTCATTGATAATTGGGTGCCTGGCGATCCTTTCAGTAAAAGGCTCACATCATCAATATTTTTACCCGCTAAGGTTTGATTATCAATAGATAATACAATATCACCGGAATGTAACCCTGCTTTTTGGGCGGGGCTCGCTTCATAAACATCACCCACCACTATTACATCATCTCTTTTACGCATATTAGCACCAATGCCGCCATATTTCCCTGTGGTTTGAAATTCATATTCCTCAATATCGCTTTCAGTAATATAGTTAGTGTAAGGGTCCAGTTCTTCCAGCATAGCATCAATACCGGTTTTCACCAATTTTCCTGGTTCTATAGGGTCAACGTAAAAAGTATTCAGTTCTTTGAATAAAGAAGTAAAAATGTCGAGGTTTTTAGATATCTCGAAATACGAATCACTATTTTTCGCTTGTATAAATAATGCAAGTACAGCAGTTATAGCAATACCAAGAATAAATCCTCTGAAATTTTTTATATATCTCACTTTAAAAAATATGTATGTATTACAGATAACAATTTAGGCAAAAAGGAACTAGCATTTTCACGTACTAAAATATTTAACAAATAGCACATAATATATTTGGCTTGAATAATGGAAAATTGCTATCTTGCAATCATAACTATTTTGAAGATGAAAAAAGCTATACTAGTTTTTTTAAGTGTTGTTGGCGTATATACTGCACAAGCGCAGGCAACCTTTACAACCCCTGCCGATACGCTATTTGCGATAATGAATTCTGATGGCACCGTTGATGTACATAATGATATTACCCCTACCGGTACATCTGTATTTATAGATTGGCATATAATAGACCAAAATGTACCTGCATCTGTTTTAAACGCAAATGTTCTTGGTATTTGCGACAATGAACGCTGTTACATGTACGCAGGTAGTAACCCGGGATGGAGTACAATACACTCAACTAAAGAAATATTTGCTAACGACGACGAGCGTAAGTCATTTAAAATAACTTTAGATCCGGATGTTTATCCAGCTTCAGCATTAGGCCCATATTATGTAACCGTAATGCTGATGGATCACAATAGCAGTTATTCTAAAAACATAACTTTTGGTATCCAACGCTTCCCTACATCAGTTAGTTCGGTGTCAAAAAATGCTGATAATATTTCTATTTATCCTAACCCTGCTAAAAACGATATAAACGTTGTTTTTAATGCTAATTCAAACATTAAAAATATAGCAGTTTATAACTTGATAGGAAAAATAGTTAGTATATATAGGGTAACTGGCAACAGCGCTAAACTAGATCTTTCTAATGTACCTTCAGGTATCTACTTCATGCGTTTGGTTGATAATACGGGCAACATAGTTGCTACTCGTAAATTTACCCATCAATAGGTTTTAAATCATCTCTTTATAAAAAGCCCACGCGTTGCGTGGGCTTTTTATTTACATACCTGTTACTTAAATCCCCCTTTTTGTATGGCGGAAAACGCTTAAATTAGTAGTATCCTGAATATATATATTTAGAATGTGGGGTGGAGATTATTAATTAATAATTCGGCTATGAAAAACAGATTAATATTAACCTTACTTATACTTTTATTGGCAAATATGGCTAATGCGGGCACCGTATATCATGATTGGGACCGGGCATTGGCAGAAAAGTATAACGTAAGGGTTATAAAGATGACCTTCCGTGTAATGGATTCTATTCCTGATATACTGGATCAGTTCCCTAATCTTGAAGAAGTAAACTTCAGCAATAACACTATCAGAGTGCTACCTACCTCTCTATTTAGATGCACGAAGCTAAAAAAAGCTAATTTCCTCAGAAACAAGATATCAACCATACCTGATGAGATAGGTAATTTGACCAAACTTGAAGAGCTATCATTAAGCTATAACAGAATTGTAAACGTACCTGCAACTATTGGTAATTTAACCAATTTGCGGGTACTCAATTTATCAGGTAATGAAATAGAAATGCTACCAGGCACTATAGGGAACCTTCAAAAATTAACAGAGTTACGATTAAAGCAGAATAGTATTTCTGAACTACCTGCCGAAATCACAAGCGTAAATACTTTACAACTTATAGACCTTAACCAAAATACATTACACCATTTACCCGAAGATATTGGCAGATTGGAAAATTTGCGCTTTTTATACATAGCGCGAAACAGACTGGAATATATACCCTCTTCTATTGGCAATTGTAAAAAACTTCAAGAGCTGGATGCTGCATATTGTGGCGCCATGAGATTAAACGACAACTTATCTGAAATACGCGCACTAGACCGGGTATATATCGACAACCGCACACAAATGTTCTACCAAAACCCCAGAAACTATTACAGACAGAAAATAATTGTAGTAGGTGCATCGGATAACGTATACAGACCTTCACAATAGTAGGCTCAAATGCTTAAAATCCTATAACAAATAAGGGCTTACCGATTAGGTAAGCCCTTATTTATATTACTAATATCATTGTTTAATGTTCTGCTTCACCCGGTTTCAACGGAGTTGTTTGCGGTATGAAATCGTTACCATTACCATCATCTTTATAGTCGTATGGCCAACGGTGCACTTCAGGTATTTCACCTTCCCAGTTACCGTGCCCTGGATTAATCGGTGTAGTCCATTCAAGTGTTGGTGAACCCCATGGGTTAGGGTTGGTTAATTTCCTTCCGCGGAATATGCTGGCGAAGAAGTTAACCACAAACAACAACTGAGCAAAGAATACTATAATGGCTGTGATACTGATAAAAGCGTTCAGGCTATCGAAGTGCTTGAAAGACTCCCATGAGCTATAATCATAATAACGGCGTGGCATACCTGCAATACCTTCGTAGTGCATAGGCCAGAAGATAAGGTAAGCACCTGCAAACGTCAGGAAGAAGTGAATATAACCCAGTGTATTATTCATGAACCTGCCAAACATTTTAGGGAACCAGTGGTAAATACCCGCGAACATACCAAAGAAGGCCGACACACCCATTACTATATGGAAGTGGGCAACTACGAAATAAGTATCGTGCAGGTGAATATCCAGTGCAGAGTT
>CAMLFX010000105.1 GCA_946479435.1 uncultured Sphingobacteriales bacterium
CAGTAGTTTCGCAAAGCAGAGTAGTTTTTGCTTTTTAATTTTGACTTTTTACTTTTTTTAGAAATGGCGCAGTTAGCACTGAAAAGACCCATCATATTTTTCGATCTGGAAACTACAGGTGTAGATAATGCCAAAGACCGCATTATCGAAATGGCATTCATCAAACTAAACCCCGATGGTACGCGCGACCGTTATGTACGCCGCATAAACCCCGGCATGCCCATACCCGCAGGCAGTACCGCTATACATGGTATAAAGGATGAAGACGTGAAAGACGAGCCTACGTTTAAAGACATAGCGCACGAGCTGCACAACTGGATGAAGAACTGCGACCTGGGCGGCTACAGCAGCAATAAATTCGATATACCCGTACTGGCCGAAGAGTTTTTGCGTGTAGGTATCGATGTCGATTTCACCGAACGCAATATGGTGGATGTGCAGCAGATATTCTTCAAGATGGAGACCCGCACACTGGCAGCCGCATATAGCTTTTATTGCAATAAAAAGCTGGAGAATGCACACAGTGCCGAGGCCGATATACTGGCAACGATAGAAGTGCTGGAATCGCAGCTGGACAGGTACGATAACCTGGGCAACGATGTAAAGAAACTGCACGACTTTAGCGCCGGTGGCGATAATATGGTGGACTATGCCCGCCGTATGGTGGAGAAGGATGGCCACCCCGTGTTTAACTTTGGGAAATATAAAGGCCGTAAGGTAACAGATGTATTTACCGAAGAACCACAGTATTACGACTGGATGATGAATGCCGATTTTCCCCTGCATACCAAGCAGAAAATATCGGAAATATACAACCGCATGAAGCTGGCAAAACTGGGTTTTAAAGGATAATATAACATACACTTATATTTAACGAAACCTTGCGAAGTATTTTGTTATTTTGTGCCCCTTAACATTGCCCGCTTTTGGACAAACTTGTTATCATACCTACCTACAACGAAAAGGAGAATATTGAGAAGATAATACTCAAAGTATTGTCGTTGCCCGGTAGTTTCCACGTACTTATTGTCGACGACGGCTCGCCCGATGGTACCGGCAATATTGTAAAAGGTATGCAGCAGCAGCACCCCGAAAGGATACACCTGCTGGAGCGCAGCGGCAAACAAGGGCTGGGCAGGGCGTATATAGCAGGCTTTCAATGGGCGTTGCAGCACCCGCAGTACCAATACATCTTCGAGATGGATGCCGACTTCTCGCACAACCCTGATGATCTTTTACGCCTGCACGAAGCCTGTGCCAACGGTGCCGATATATCGATAGGCTCGCGCTATGTACGTGGTGGTAAGCTGGTCAACTGGCCGTGGGACAGGAGGTTCATCTCTCGCGGTGGTGCCATCTACACACAAGCCATTACCTGGATGCCCGTCAGCGATCCTACAGCAGGATTTGTATGCTACCGCCGCAATGTGCTGGATACTTTACCGCTCGATAAAGTGCAGTTCGTAGGCTACGCCTTCCAGATAGAAATGAAATACCGCAGCTGGAAGCTGGGCTTCAAAATAAAAGAAGTACCTATCACCTTTATCGACCGCACCGAAGGCCAGAGCAAAATGAGCAAGAACATTGTTCAGGAGGCTATCTATGGTGTATGGAAGATGCGGGGATTCCATCGGGAGACTTCTTCTTCAAAGTAAAAATGTAAAGCATTCTTTTTTAATGCTGTTACATTTCGTTCCCTCTTTTTACATTTTCATCTGGATGTTGCATTGGCATGACAAATGTCATGCATGTTTATATGTCTTTACTATTACATTTGTAGTGGCTATATTAAAATAGCATTAAAAGATATACCTGTTCGTTTCAAAACCACCTCTATTGTGTTTTATGAAGGCTGTTAAGTATTGTTTGTTATTACTGATGGTTTTGCTGGCAGGACGTGCCAAAGCCAACCATATATATGGTGTTGACTTTTATTATACCTATGTGGCTGGGAATACATATACAGTCACCCTTATTGTTTATGGCGATTGTAAAGACACGAATGCTTTCCGCAATTTGCCCGTCAATACGCCGGTAGTAGAAATATATAGAAATGGTTCTTTCTCTTCCAATCTCATATTATCGGCACAAGCGCCTGTAAACGGGGTAGAGGTGACCCCCGTATGTGCGGCACAGGCCAATAACACTTTTTGCAGCACCCCAAGGGGTACATTACCGGGTGTTACCAAATTTGTTTATTCTGCCAATACTACACTCACGGCTGCACCTGCCAACTGGAAGTTCACCTTCGCAGGCAACTTAGGAAATAATAACCTGGCAGGGCGTAGCGCCAGTATTACTAATGTAGTTAATGTAGGTAGCACTTATATACAGGTAGAAGCTACACTGGATAGGAATGTGGGTATTAATTCATCGCCAAGATATACTACTATACCCACGCCTTTTTTTACACAAAACAAGGCCAGTAGCTTTAACCCGGGTACTGTTGATCCTGACAGCGATAGCCTTGACTACAGGCTGGTGTCCGGGATAGATGCTAACAGTAGCGGCGCTAATGTAACTTATGTAACAAGTTTTACCGCACAAAAGCCCATTAGTACAAGTACAGGGGCCTTTAGTTTCGATACAACAACCGGCCAGCTCGATTTTACACCCAACAACACACAAAAGTCGCTGGTGGTATATAAGGTGTCTGAATACCGCAATGGCGTGCTGGTAGGCACCAGTATGCGCGAAATGACCTTCGTGGTGTTAGCCGGTACCAATGATCCACCTGCGGCGGTGATATCAAATGTGCAGGGTGGTAAAAGAAAAAGCAAAACAGTAGTAGAGGCCTGCCAGGGGTTGATAAATTTCAACCTGAACCCTGCCGATGCCAATGGCGATAATATAACTATATCGTACACGGGGCTGCCTGGTGGGGCCACACTTACTATAAGCGGCAATGGTACTACTTCACCAACATCGCTTTTCTCGTGGAATGCAAGTACGGTTGCCCCCGGTACCTACACTTTCTTTGTTACCTATGCCGATAACGGCTGCCCCCTAAAGAGTACGCAGACCATGGCTTATTCGGTAATTATAGTGCCGCCTGTCAGCTTTACGTATGCTTCGTTGTCTTCCGCTACCTGTATTAAAAAAGCGGCGTACAGGGTCACTACATCGGCCAATGCGGATACGATGAAAATGAAAGTGATCCAGTCGGGCTTGGTGATAGATAGTGCGGCTAATACCTCGGGTATATTTGAAGATAGCCTGGCTGCGGGCACCTATACCATTCGCGTTACCAACCCCACAGGTTGCTATCACGATACCAGTATCACTATCGATAATCCTATTACCACACAGTTCCTCGCCACTTACGATCTGGCCACCTGCAACCAGTACAGCGATGGCGCCATATATGTTACGGCCATCAGCGGCACGCCGCCCTACCAGTATGCGCTCGATGCCGCACCTTATGGCAGCAACAGTTCATTCACAGGGTTGTATAGCGGCAGTTATATAGTACACGCAAAAGACGCTAACGAATGCATAAAAGATACTGTGCTGACGTTGGACGATTCCGTACGCCTTAGCGCTACCGTTACGGCTACCAACGTACTATGCTACCAGCAGGATGATGGCAGTATTACCGTTAACGGTGCATTCAGCGATTATGGAGGCCCTTATGTATATATGCTCGATGGCGTTACCCAGTCATCGAACACAATGGCCAACCTGCCACCCGCTACTTATGTGGTACGCGCGCAGGATGTGAAAGGCTGTTACCTTACCGATACCCTTACCATAACAGAGCCTGCGGAACTGGTATCGCAAAGCGTATCGAACAACATCAGTTGCCACGGCGCCAACGATGGTATCATCAGCGTATCGCCCACAGGCGGCACGCCTGCCTATAATTTTAGCATCAATAACGGCCCATACACTACTACGCCTATTTTCAATGGCTTACCGAAGGGGCAGTACATTGTAGAGGTGAGAGATTTTAACGGCTGTAAGAACTTCGATACCCTCACTATTTACGAGCCCAACATACTCAGCATACTGAACATCAACATAACACACCCCAACTGCTTCGGTTCTTCCGATGGCATTATCGATATTCTGGGTTTTGGCGGTACGCCGCCATATACTTATTCCACGCGTGGCATTAGCAGCACAGGGCCTATAACGGGCCTGAACGCGGGCACATCGGTGGTACGCATAACCGACCTAAGCGGCTGTACCAAAGACACCAGCCTTACACTTACCTCGCCTACGCGTGTGTATGCGGGTATAGGCATTAAGGATGCTACCTGCGCCACACTGGCCAATGGTATAATAACCATAAGCGGCAACGGTGGCTTCTCGCCATACCGCTACGCACAGGGCGATACTGCTAATTTTACTACGCAAACCAGCTACGCACCACTTGCTGCGGGCACATATACCATGTATGTAAAAGACGGGCATGGCTGCGTGACCGATACCAATGTGGTAGTGCAAGATTCGCTGTATATATACGCCGATGTGCTGGTAAGCGACGCCAGCTGCTACGGAAGTACCGATGGCGGTGTAATGCTGATGCCCGCAGGTGGGCTGGCCCCTTACACGGCAGCGTTCAACAATAGCGGCTATAGCAGCAACATGAGCTATACGGGCTACGGCGCGGGGGCTTACACTATATCGGTAAAAGACGCGCAGGGCTGTATAGGCGATACCACCATTGGCATAAGCCAACCGGAGGTACTGGTTGCCGATACCGATGTGGTGTATAACAACTGCTACGGTAACGCACTGATGAGTAAAATTGCTGTAAACGTAAAGGGTGGCACGCGCCCTTATATATACACGTGGAGCAACGGTACCACTGGTGCCGATAGCATACAGGCAGCACTGGCAAACGGCAGCTACAGGGTATATGTGCAGGATGCCCGGGGCTGTAAGGACAGTGTATTTGCATTGCTGGAATACCACGATTGCTGTACGCCGTTTATACCCAGTGCATTTACACCCAATGGCGATGGTAAGAACGATGTCTTCAGGCTGGTATCGAAAGGAGATGTAAGGCTGAAAGAGCTGATGATCTTCAACCGCTACGGACAAAAAATATTCATCAGTAACGATATCAACGATAGCTGGAACGGCACCTTCAATGGTGAACCTGTTGACGTAGGCACTTACTACTACAAGCTAAAAGCCTACTGCGGCAACAACAACGAACGCCTGGTAGAAGTGAAGGGCGATGTGACTGTGGTGAGGTAGACCGATGGAAATATGATTGAACAAATCGTTTGAATTTATTTTTTTTCTTTTCGAACATTGTATTAATTTTTCTTATACTTAAGAAGAGTTAATACAATGTCGCAAGAAATAGAAGCTCTGGAAGCTTTCCAAAACTTATTAATAAGTATTGCTACTGGTGCGAAGAATGTAGAGGTGGAATATCGTAAACTTCGTATTGATGTTAATAGTCTATCAGGAGTAAATGAGTTATTACCTTCCTTTGCAAGAACGTGTCGAAATTCCGATCAGTTTTGGCAATTTATTAAAAGTAAATTTTCCACCTATCAAGAGAGAAGAGATTATATCGCTAAGGAGTTTTCTCAAGCATTTAATTACTTAGAAAGTCTTTCTAAAAATATTGTAGATGTTACTGTGTCAGCCAGTGTCAACGCTGTAACTCATAAATATATCGATGCTGAATGGAAGAAAGCTCTTATAAGGAATAAAACAGATCCCGAAGGAGCAATCACTACAGCGAGAACTCTAGTTGAAACAACATGTAAGTATATACTGGATTCATCAAAGATTGAATTTGATGACGGCATGGAACTACCTAGGTTATATAAATTAGTCGCACAAAGTTTGAATCTAGCTCCGGATCAGCATACTGAACAAATATTTAGACAAATTCTAGGGGGGGCCAGTCAATAGTAGATGGGCTAGGAGCACTTAGGAATAAGTTGAGTGATGCGCATGGCAAAAGCCAAAAACAAATTAAGCCGGCAAGCAGGCATGCTGCTCTAGCGGTGAATATTGCAGGCTCAATAACAAGTTTCTTACTAGAAACATTTGAAGAGAAATCTAAGTATTTAAACTAAAAAAATGATTGAATTAAAAAAAGCATGGCTGATTACGTGGGAGTGGGATGCAGAGTATGCGGCCATGAAAGACAAAGTTGTTGGTATATATAAGTCAAGTTGGGGAACCCCTAGAATAAAGATGCTAATGGACTTTATCTTCCATCAATCTAATTCAAATCTTAGTGAACTTTCGTCTTATGTAAGATACCCTAGTACTATGACTTACAGGTCGGAATCCGATTCAAATGGTTGGCTTGTCTGTGGTAAAAGCACCAATCCTTATTTGTATGGACGTATTGTTAGCGAAATATGTATCAAAGAAAATAATGAAGGTTTTGAAGAAGTAGTTTGGTACGAACCAGAACGATTTGAAATTACAGATGGTGGGATTGTAAAAATAATGGAAAAGTTTAAGCAGGGATATGTTAGAAAATATTCTGGACAATTATCAACTGAAAGAATGATAAAACAATAAAGGTGGCCTCTGTAAGCCACCTTTACGTTATTCATTAACCTTCTATGTTTTAGTCTTTCATTATTTTCATTATCCTGTAGGTTTGGCCGTCAGCGTACCGCAGCATATAGATACCTTTAGGCATACCGCTCATATCTACTTCCATATCGCCTGTTATAGTGTGGTTGTACACTTCTTTACCGGTAACATCTATCAGGCTTACAGTTGCTTTATCAGCTATTTTGCCATCCAGTGTTATGTACAGTTTGTTTTGTACGGGGTTAGGGTAGGCGGTCACCATCATATTGTCTGCATTTACCTCTTCAACACCTGTACCTACCGTAGTATGGAAAGGAACTGTCCTCCATTTGGAAAGCGGTGTAGGGCTGCATTTGCTGCGTATATGGAAGTACAGGCCTTTATTAGGTGCAAGGCCCAGCAATTGTACAGCGGTAGATGTGGTAACCGTACCTGCTACCGGTGGTGTTGCAGTAGTGCTCACAGCATATTCATAAGCATATACCGTAGGTACAGGATCCCAGGTGGCTACAGCGGTAGTACCTGTTATGCGGTCTATTATTACTTTAGGTGCTTCACAATCCTGCACGGTGCAGAAGCGGTAAGTTACCCAGTCAGAAACAGTTGAAGTAGTAAAACGCGGATCGCAATTGGTACGTACGTGGAAGTAGTAGCAAGTGCTTGGGTTCAACGTATTGTAAGATTTTGCCGGTGTAGAAACAGGGCTGAAGCCACTACCGCTTGGTGGGGTTGGGCTTGTGCTCAGATGCGTTTCGTATTGTGTGGCGCCACCAGCAGCGGGAGGATCCCATGTCAGGTCAACCGAAGTAAGGGTCAGGTTGTTAGCCTGTACATTTTCCGGGGTATCGCACGTTGGTACTGTACTTGATAAAATGGTAACATCATAGTCTTCTGCTTCACCGTCAAGAATATAAACTTCAGCGTCAGTGCCAGCAGCTAAACTAGGTGAGGAGCGAATTCTTAAGCGTGTTGTGCTTATTGTTGCGCTAGTAGGCACCGTAAAACTGGCAGATGCAGTTGAGTTGGCTGCAATAGTACCATAATATACTTGTTCGGTGCTTGCAAAATTGCCATTATCGTTGAAGTCAACCCATACTTTAAAGTTTTGTGCGTTTGACGGGTGGTCATTTTTTATGTTTAATGTTATAGTAGCACCTTGTCTTGTCCACAGGCCTTGTGTACCAGGCATTGGATAATATGTGTATCCGTTTGCTGAACCGCAACCGCTATTGCTATTGTTGATATTAATGATACCACCACCGGTATAAAAACTTTCTATAGTATAGCCGCCCGAGCAAGACCCGGCGTTGTATTGAGCAGGAAAATATGTCTGTGCATTCGCTGTTATGCCCAGAACCAGCAAAACAATAAGCGCCGAAAATTTCTTTAGGGTGTAAATATGTCTCTTCATATTAAAGGTTAATTAGTGCTAATGTATACAATTTTTTGTTTTCCTGTATATGCCTGTGCGTACTTTAATGAAAAATAAATTTCTCAAGTACAGCCTTGTTTTCAATAGGGTACACGCGGTATTCTGCGGTGTTGTGCCATGCTTTGCCGCTCATTTGTTCGCTCACGGCATTCCACAGCAGTTGCTTATCGCGGTTCACTATCAGCAGGCGCCCTGCTGCCCCTACCGTACATAGCAACGCGCCGTTGGTCAGCTCATATACACCACCACCTGTGGTGGTACCGCCATCGGCATTGCTATCTATACTACAAGAGACAGACCAAAGCGGCGTAAGGTTGGCTTTTTTATCGGTTGTTTGGGGTTCGCTGAATATCCGTATGAAGGATTCTAGCTTCTTATTGCCGCCCGGTTTCATGTGGTTATCGAACAAGAAAAGCTCACCCTTGTTATTGGTGCGCACACAGTGCTGGCCGCAAAAGTATTCGCAGCTGGTTGGTATAGTATCGTTGGCGTATTTATCGCCATAGCTGTTCAGCCACTCGCCCGTAGGGTATTTTATCTTTACCACACGGTTTATATCCCTGAAACTGAGGTAGATAGTGCTGTCTTTCTCGTTTACATAAAAGCTGTTAAGATGTGTAAAGCCGGTATAAAGCGGTTTGTTGGCAAAAGGTATGCTTTCTTCTTTCAGAAAATGGTCTTTACTCTTCCAGTACCATACTACGTTACCCGCAGTATCATACTCTATCAATGTGCCAAATACATATCTCCGGTAGTTTTGCCCTTTTCTTGCCTGTGCTTCTATATCGGTGGGCATTTTTTTGCTGCCGTAATGCAGGCTATCGGGTTTGGCCCACCATATTTCATCGCCACAAACCATATAATGCCCGTTTTTCAGGCGTACAAACTCGTGGTGGTAAAACTCCGTACTGTCGCCGCTTATTTGCCCATTATTCGGCGCCTTCCATACTAATTTACCGTTATAGTCTACCTCTACGGCGTTGAAGCCATACAGCAAGGTAAACGTGCCCTGCCCCGTAGGCTTAAAATCCCTTATCTGAATGGGGTTATTGGTTAGCTGCGTAAGCTTTGGCAAATACCACAATGGCTTGCCTTGCAGGTTGTATATCACCGCTTTAAAATCGGTAGCCAGCATTATGGGGCTGTTGCCCAGCGCATTATTTATTACTCTCAGCCTGTTGTGGCTGCTGTCCACAGCTTCTGCACTATCGGTAGCAAAATGGTATAATGGTGTTTTGCTGCTGACTTTCTTTTTGCTGTTGAGGTAAGATATGCGCCAGGTGTATTGGGTGGCAAAGGTGGGTAGCTCTGTTATACTGCGGTTGTCAGCCAATAAGGTATCTATTATTATATGTTTGCCAAACTGTTGCTCATCGGTATAGTTGCCTTTGGCTACCTGTAGTTTGTAACGGGCGGTACCCGGCACTGCGTCGGCCGTGAAGCCCACCATTACATAGTTCAGTTTACTGCCTTCAGCAGGTTGTACGCGGGCAAAAGCGGTTGCTGTATATAAACAAAGAACAAGGGGTAATAATTTCAGCATTGTGCAATGTCATTGTATTACTTAGGTTGAAAGCCGTACTGGTTCAGGTGGTGTATAGCGTGCTTATGCAGCAGTTGTACCCACATATTGTAGCTAAGGTCGCCAAACAGCGGGTTGGTTATTTGTCTGTCGGGGGTTGTTTCAAATACTTTGAAGAAATGCGCTATCTCGCCCCTCAGTTCTGCAAGCGCATCCTGTATGCTCCCGTTTTTATGCGCATTAGGCGTATCAGGCATCATGGGGTTGGGTGTATTCTCCCTGAAAGGTTTTTCCGTCATCAGGAAGG